>CALCEK010000146.1 GCA_937900125.1 uncultured Treponema sp.
AATCATTCTGCGGTCAGAGTGAATGTATGAATTTGATGAATCGAGTGCTATTACCCTTCCGTTTATTACATTCCCAAGGGAATCTTTGTTTTTAATCTCCCACAAAGCACTCCAAGAACCCACATCACTCCAGCCAGCTTCAAGCCTAACAATTTTGCCCTTCTTTGTTTTCTCCATTACGGCATAATCAATTGAATCTGCCTTTATAAGTTCAAAACAACCTCTTTCAAGCCTTATAAAATCCTCATCCACATTTGCCCTTTCAAAAGCCGCCATAGAAAGAGAATACATATCTGGCTCATAGACATTCAATTCTTCTAAAAAGACCTTTGCTTTAAATACGAAAATTCCACTGTTCCAACAAAAATCTCCGCTTTCAAGAAACTTTTTTGCAGTCTGCTCATCAGGTTTTTCAACAAACTTTTCTAAATCCATTACACCATTTTTTTCGCTATCTCTCTTGCCTTTAACATATCCATAACCAGTAGCAGGAAAAGTTGGAACTATTCCAAAAGTAACAAGACTGTTATTATCGGCTTCCTTAATTGCAATTTTTAATGCATTTGTAAAGGCCGTTTTATCTGCAATAGAATGATCACTTGGCAAAACTATAACGACAGCATCTTCATCAGTCTTCATAGCACAAGAGCAGGCAGCCGCTATGGCTGGTGCCGTATTCTTTGCAACTGGCTCAAGAAGAATTTTTAAATTATCCACACCAATTTCTTCTAACTGCTGAGCGACCAAAAATCTGTGGCTGGAATTGCAGCATACAATGGGAGAAGAAACATCAAGTTCCGAAAGCCTCAAAAAAGTTTCCTGAATCATTGAATAATTTGTTACAAGGGGAAGAAACTGCTTTGGTTTTTCATTACTGGAAAGAGGCCAGAGCCTAGTTCCACTCCCACCAGATAAAATAATTGGTATAATAGTCATATTCATTCCTTATATTAAAAAAATGAGAGTTTATCAACTCTTTTATCGGCTTTTTTTTTTCTTTCTTTATTCTTATGTAGGTATTGACAATAAATAGTAAAAATTATATTCTTCTATTCCGTAGTTGCTGGGAAGTGTCATTCGCGGGAGTGGTGGAATTGGCAGACACGCCAGACTTAGGATCTGGTGCTTCGGCGTGAGGGTTCAAGTCCCTCCCCCCGCAATTAATTTTTTGCGGAAATAGCTCAGTGGTAGAGCGCCACCTTGCCAAGGTGGATGTCGCGGGTCCGACTCCCGTTTTCCGCTCTAAACTAAAAGCGATTTGGATAGTATCTAAATCGCTTTTTTTTTAACAGAAGAGGTATCAAGTGCAAATCACAAAAGAAATTACCAAAATTGAAAATTCAGCTGTAAAATTAACCGCCACAATCGCACAAGCGGATGTTTCTGATGGCTACAAAACAAGCCTTTCTCGTTATGCAAAAAACATTCAAATTCCAGGTTTTAGAAAAGGACACGTTCCTGTTTCAGTTTTAGAGCAAAAATATGGCGAATCTTTAAAAGCTGAAGTGTTAGGCGACTTAATTGACCAGGCTTTAAATGAAATTCTTCAAGGCGAAGATGCAAAAGATTTCCGTCCTCTCCCCTATGCGCAACCGCGCCTTGAAAACGATAAAATGCCAGAATTCAACTTGGACAATGATTTGACATTCACGGTCACCTACGATGTATTTCCAAAGGTTGAAGTAAATAATTTTGACGGAATCGTCATAAAAGAACCGCAAGTTACAGTCAGTGATTCTGATTTGCAAGATGAATTAAAGTCAATTCAAGAAAGAAATGCCACTGTTCTTGACAAAAAAGATGGCGACCCTGTAGAAAAAGATGATATTGTAACCGTTGACTACAAAGAACTAGACGAAAATGGAAGCGTTATTGCAGGTAGCGAACGTGAAAGTTTTGTTTTTAGAGTAGGTTCTGGAGAAAATATTTACAAATTCGATGATGATGTTATTGGTTTAAAAAAGGACGAATCAAAGGAAATAACAAAAACTTATTCCGCTGATGAAGACGATGAAGAACTTGCTGGAAAAACCAAAAAGATCAGTGTTACGATAAAAGCAATAAAAGTTCGCAATCTTCCAGAATTAGATGACGACCTTGCCCAAGATGTAAACGAAAAATACAAAACACTTGACGATTTAAAAGCTGACATTAAAAATAATATGGAAGTTGCAAAAAATCGCAAACTTGAAGAATTAAAAAAGCAAAGCCTTTTGGAGCAATTAGTCGAAAAAAATCCTATTGAGCTTCCACTTTCAATGGTAAATGCAGAAAAAGAAGCTCGTTGGAGAATGATTGCAAATCAGTTCCAAACAACGCCACAAGAGCTTGACAAACTGGTTCTTTCTTCTGGGCAAACAAGAGACGAAATGCTTGTTCAATGGGCTGGCGATACAGAAAAAATGTTAAAAAGTCGGCTTATCCTTGACAAATTATTGTCCGAAAAAAATATTACAGTTACCCCAGAAGAAGTTGAGGCTGAATATTCAAGAATTGCCGAAGAAGTTGATTCTTCTGTAGAAGAAGTAAAATCTCATTATGAAAGTGCAAAGGAAAAAGAATACCTTATTGACGACATTAAAGAGAAAAAATTGTACGAAGAACTTTATAAGCAGGTAACAGTGCAAAAAGGCGAAAATGTTGCATTTGCCGATTTGTTCAAAACTGTTGCAAATTAAAAATGCTATTTTTAGACTTATCTTTAATGTTTAAAAAATAAAAAAACGCTAAAACGCGGAATGCAACAAATAACACTTGTCGCATTCCGTTTTTTTTGTATATATTAGTATTTGTAAGTTGACAATAAACTTGTTCGGAAACTTCAGTTTCAGAACAGGTTACTTTGAAATGCGATGTTTTAAGTCGTGCTATTACAGCGGTTTAAAACTCGTCACCTAGCTCAATAACAAAGTTATCGAACAGGTCTAATACTTGTAAAACCAGCATTTGTTTTTTACATTTTTGCAATGGAGAATAAAATGAATGAGTATATGAATACCCTAGTACCAACCGTCATAGAAAGGAGCGGAAACGGCGAGCGTGCCTATGATTTGTATTCGCGTTTGCTAAAAGACCGAATAATTTTTGTTGACGGAGAAATCAGAGATGAAACTGCCGACCTTGTTGTAGCACAAATTCTCTACCTTGAAAGTGAAAATCCCGAAAAAGATATAAATATGTATATCAACAGTCCAGGCGGTTCTGTAACAGCAGGACTTGCAATTTACGACACCATGCAATATGTAAAATGCGATGTTCAAACAATTTGTATGGGGCAGGCGGCAAGTATGGGTGCAATTTTGCTTGCAGGTGGAACAATCGGAAAACGATACGCACTTCCCTCTAGTCGTGTTATGATTCATCAGCCGTGGGGAGGAGCGCAAGGTCAAGAAAGCGACATTGCAATTCAGGCAAAAGAAATTGTTCGGCTAAAAAAATTAAGCATACAATACTTTTCGCAACAAACGGGAAAATCAGAAGAAGAAGTTGCGCGTGATATGGAGCGCGATTTTTATATGTCTGCCCAAGAAGCTCTTGATTATGGAATTGTAGACCATATAATGAATAGCGTCAAAAAAGGAGAAAAATAATGGGTTTTTTTGAGAAAAGCGACCACAATCATTGCGCTTTCTGCGGAAATCCCGTAGGCGGAGAGTGTCGTTCTGTAAAATCGCCAAGTGAAGATGTTTTTATTTGCGAACAATGTATAACAACGTGCAGAGAAGTGCTTAGTTATGAACAACAAAAACTTTCTGCAATTGATATGAACGAAGTTCCTACTCCAAAAGAATTCAAAGAATACCTTGACCAGTATGTTATTGGACAAGATTATGCAAAAAAAGTTCTTTCTGTTGGGGTTTACAACCATTATAAACAGCTTTCTTCGGCAGTTAGTTTGCATCAAGATGTAAAAATTGAAAAATCTAACATTTTGCTTTTAGGACCAACAGGAAGCGGAAAAACGCTTCTTGCAAAAACTTTAGCGCAAAAATTAAATGTTCCTTTTGCAATCGCAGATGCTACAACGCTCACAGAAGCAGGCTATGTTGGCGAAGACGTGGAAAATGTTCTTTTAAAGCTGATAAATGCTGCAAATGGGGATGTCAAAGCGGCGGAACGAGGAATTATTTTTATTGATGAAATTGATAAAATCACTCGAAAAAGTGAAAATACATCGATTACGCGGGACGTTTCTGGTGAAGGCGTTCAGCAAGCACTTTTGAAAATTCTTGAGGGAACTCATGCCTCCGTTCCTCCGCAGGGTGGCAGAAAACATCCTAATCAAGAGATGATAGATATTGACACAACAAATATTTTGTTTATTTGCGGTGGAGCTTTTGTTGGACTTGATAAGATTATTGAGCAGCGGCTTTCTACATCATCTATTGGATTTGGTGCAACAGGGACTCGCCGAAGCGAAGAAGAGCGAATGGAGCTTTTAAATCAAGTAACATCTGACGATTTAGTTAAATTCGGAATCATTCCAGAACTTATTGGGCGGCTTCCTATCACTTGTGCATTAAAAGAGTTGAATGTTGACGATTTAAAGCGGATTTTAACTGAACCAAAAAATGCTATAACCAAGCAGTTCCAGTCTAGTTTTGCAATTGATGATGTTGATTTGAGTTTTAACGATGAGGCTATCTCGGAAATTGCAAATATCGCAATAAAGAGTAAAACAGGTGCTCGTGGCTTACGCGCAATTGTTGAACGTATTTTGCTAGACATTATGTTTGAAATTCCAAGCATTAAGGGCAAAAAGCAACTTGAAATTACAAAAGATATTGTTTTGCAAAAGAAAATTCCTCAAGCAGAAATGCTTTTAATTGACCAAAAAACTGCATAAAACTCCATAAGTTTTGAGCGAATAGACCTGTTCGGAAGTTTTTCTAGCAGGTCTATTTTTTTGCCTCTGCGGCTGAAAGTAAAATTTTTAATGTTTGTTTGCACGTTTTTTCCCAAGAAAATCTCTTAGACCATTCAAGTCCATCTTCAATGAGTTTTTTTCTTAAATCTGCGTTGCAAACAATTTTTTCAATCGCAGAAGAAATACTTTCGGGAGAAGAAGAGTCAAAAAGCAGAGCATTTTCCCCCGTAATCTCAGGTAACGCCCCAGAATCAGAACAAGCAACGGGAAGTCCCGTAGCCATTGCTTCTAAAACAGGAAGCCCTACCCCCTCTTTTATCGAAGGAAAAATACACGCATCGGCATTTCTGTACAATTCAGGAAAATGCTCATGTGGAAAATAGCCAGTGATAAAAATATCGCTTGCCGCAGAAGAAGCAAAGGCAGCCTTGTGAACTTGTTCCCCATACAAACTTTCGCTACCCGCAATAACAAGGCGGTGCGGCAAATGAGTGCGCTCTTTGAACAAGGTAAATGCTTTTATCAATTCAATGTGTTTTTTGCTTTCGTTTTGCATTCGGCTTGCATAAACTAAATATGGTCGCTTTATTGCAAATGGCTTTATGTCGATTGCCTCGTTTTCTAAACCGATGTGTTCTTTCGGAAAAAAAAGCGTGTGGTCGATTCCATTATAAATTACTTCAATTTTTTTTTCTGAAATTCCCAGATTTTCCAAATCGTGCTTTATAAATTTACTTGTTGCAATAATTGTTTTACACGCGGAAAGTGATTTTTTCATCTGAAATTTGGTAAAAAAATCATCGGCTTCAGAAATTAGCATACTCATAATGTCATTTATGACGGCAACTCCTGGCACTTTAAAAGAATTCGGCAACATTCTAGCTCCAGCCGTGTACAAAACAACATCATAGCCCTGCTTTTTTGCAAAGGAATTCACCATAAATCTGTGCCAAAAACGCTCGGCAAAAAGACTATCAGGAACATTTATGCTTGAAAACGCAAACCCCTTGTCAGATGAATAGGTATATCTATCCATTTCAGAACCAAATAAATTGTACTGAATATCGGGATTTGATAAGGGCAAATTTGGCACAAGCGACAAAAGATAAGAGCCTAAACCAGAACGCCCATGGTCGCACCCGAAAGTGTCAATTCCAATTTTCATGCCGATAGTATATCACAAAAGCTAAAAAATATGCTATAGTAGGTTTATGGGCAACTTTGAAAACTTAAAAATTTCAGCAAACTTAATTGAAAATCTAAAAAAATACGGAATAACAGAACCAACCGCTGTACAAGAAAAACTAATTCCACTTATTTTGAGCGGAAAAAATGTTTTTTTTCAAAGTGAAACGGGAACAGGAAAAACTTTTGCATATCTTTTGCCACTTTTAGGCTTTTTAGAGCAGGATTCTAGCTCTGATGTAAAACTAATCATTGTTTCTCCAACATACGAATTAGCTTCTCAAATAAAAAGACAAATTCAGATAGTAAGCAATGTAAAATGCGCACTTTGCATTGGAGGTGCGC
>CALCEK010000147.1 GCA_937900125.1 uncultured Treponema sp.
TGGGTGTGAAACCCAATGTTTCTGGTAGTGTTTCCGAGTTAAAGGATTTGAGAAAAAGATTGGAGGCAGCTTTAAAAGAGAATGAGGCTATGAAGACAAGGAAGTACCAACCAAGGGAGTATGGTAGCTATCCAAGGAGGGATCAGGATGGTAAGCAGGAGCCCAGCAAGGAGGCTGGTGGCTTCTCTACCAATGAATATAATAGGTCTAACCAACCTTATATATGTCATTACTGTTCTATTGAGAGACATGGTGCTAGGTTTTGCGCCAAGTTCAAGGAAGATGAAGCAAATGGCCTTGTCAAGTATGAGGGAAGAAATTATGTTCTTCCTGATGGCAAGGTTATTCCTTGGAACCCCAACAGGCCAATCAGGACTGTTGTGGCGGACTACTCTAGTAAGAGTACTCCAAGAACTCACGAAATGAAGAAAGAAGAGGATTCTGTACCAACAAAGTTGCACAATAACAAATTTGTAAGCCTTATTTATCCTTTGACAGACTTTTTGGACGTTACGCCAGGCTATAATGAATTTGACATTTCGGGTTGGTTTTTACTTTTCTTCTGCATTTTCTTTGCAATGATTTTTGCAGATACGGGATACGGCGCAATTATTGCTATTGCAGGCTTAATTTTGCTTGCAAAAAGCAAAAAGGGTAAGAGGTCTCTTTCTGTTCTTGTAACATTGCTTGGTCTATCCACAATGTTGTGGGGAGTGCTGACTTGTTCTTGGTTCGGCATAGATTCAAGCCTTTTACCAGAGTGGATGGTCGATATATCTTTTGCACCAGTTTCGGCAGCAAAAATCGGAAAAGACGCGGCAGACAAAAATCAACAAGTATTTTGTTTTATGCTTGCAATAATACAGTTGAGCATTGCCCACATAAAATGTTTGATTGCGGACAAAAAATCACTAAAATGGGTTGGTGATTTAGGTTCGTTATTGCAACTTTGGGGAATGTTCTACGTTGTAATGAGTATGGTTGTAGATAGTGTCAATTATCCGCTTGTGGCAAATGGAAAGTCAATACCTGCGTTCGGTGGATATTTACCTTCATTTACACCAACAATTGCAATTATTGTATTAGCGATAGGCTTTGTAATGAGCTTTATATTTTCCAACTATAACGGAAGTATAAAAGAATCGGTTTTAGAAAGTTGTAAAAATATAATTTCAGTGCTTTTGGGCATTGTAAATGTATTTAGCGACATCGTTTCTTACATACGTCTGTGGGCTGTAGCTTTGGCAGGAGCTGCAATCAGTAGCACTGTTAATACAATGGCAGGACCTATGCTTGGTAAGCTGATTCTTGTTATTTTTGGAATAGTTTTGTTATTGTTTGGACACGGATTAAATATGATACTTAACGTTCTTTCTGTTATTGTTCATGGAGTCCGTCTAAACACTTTGGAATTTTCTCAACACTTGGGAATGACTTGGAGCGGAATAAAGTACAATCCGTTTAGAGAAAATCACTAAGTTTTTGAGATTTTATATAGTAATTAGCGGGAAGCAAAATGCTTCCTGTAAAAAATTAGAAAATACTTAATCAGACCTAAAAAATGGTCGAAGGAGAACAGTATGAACTGGGGTATGATTGGTGCTGGTGTTGTAATGGGAATTGCTGCTATGGGAAGTGCAATCGGAATTGGTATTGCAGGACAAGGAGCTATTGGAGCTTGGAAACGTTGTTATTTAAATAATAAACCTGCTCCATTCCTCTTAGTTGTTTTTGCTGGCGCACCTTTGACGCAGACAATTTATGGCTTTTTGCTTATGAATACAATGCTTGGAAAAGCAAAAGATTTTTCTGAAGTTGCTTTTAGAACAAATGGTTTGTTTATGCTAGGTCTTGGTATTGCTTGCGGACTTTCTATGTGTATGTCTGCCGTAGCGCAGGGAAAAGCTGGTGCTGCAGGTAGCGATGCCCTTGCCGAAACTGGAAAAGGCTTTACAAACTACATTATGATTGTAGGTCTTTGCGAAACAATCGCTTTGTTCAGCATGGTTTTCGGTATTGTTGCTTGTAACGGACTTTAATCAATAAGGATTTCTAAAAAAACACTGAATAATTCTAATTTTGAGAATTTTTCAGTGTTTTGTTGTAAGATTTAATTGTTCTAGTTACAAAGACTTGCGCAATTTTTAAAGATACTTGTAATTTTTATTAAAAACCCCCTTTGGAATAAAAACACTTGTTTGAAAGTTTTAGTTTAAACAAGTTCATTTTTAATCCGAGGGATTTTTTATTCGTGTAAAGGCTTCAACTTTATTAAAATGAATCAGTATAAAGAAACTCGCACAGTAAAAATCGGCGGACAAAATGGAATTAAAGAAATAAAAATTGGTTCTGCCCATCCTGTAACCATTCAAACAATGTGGAAATCAGGAATTTCTAGTATTAGTGATAATTCGGAAGAATTATTTTCTTCAATAAAATCTATAAATAACCTTAAATCACTTGGTTGTGATATTATTCGCTTTGCAGTTCCAGATTTTGAAAGCGCAAAAGCCTTGTGCCTTATTGCAAAAAAAACGGATGTTCCTCTTGTTGCTGACATTCATTTTGATTACAGACTTGCCTTAGAATGTTTAAATGGCAATGTTTCGGCAATTAGAATAAATCCAGGAAATATTGGTTCAAAAGAGCGCGTTAAAGCGGTAGTTGACGCGTGTAAGGAAAAAAATGTCGCAATCAGAATTGGTGTAAACAGTGGAAGTTTACCTAACGATTTAGCAGAAAATGTTGCGCAAAACAAAATTTCACGTGCTACTGCCCTTTGCAATGCGGCACTTAGAGAAGTTGAAATTTTTGATGAATTGAATTTTTCAAATGTCGTCGTCAGTATGAAAGCGTCTTCCGTTCAAGAAACAATTGATGCAAACGAGAGTTTTTCTCAAGTTTGTGACATTCCACTTCATATCGGTGTTACAGAAGCAGGCCCGCTTATCGGTGGAATTGTAAAGTCCACACTTGCGTTTTCAAAATTGTTAAATGAAGGAATCGGAAATACAATCAGAGTGAGTCTTTCTTCAAGCCCAGAAAATGAAGTTATTGCCGCACGAGAAATTCTCCACGAATGTGGAAAACGCAATGGGGGAGTTACGCTTATCAGTTGCCCGCGTTGTGGCAGGCTTGGCTTTGATGTACACGCTTTTGTTGAACGCTGGCAAGCTGAACTTTATTCAATAAAAAAAGATGTTTCCGTTGCGGTTATGGGTTGCGTTGTAAATGGGCCTGGTGAAGGAAAACACGCTGATTTGGGAATTGCGGGCGGAGGTGACAAAGTAATTATATTCAAAAAAGGCAAAATTGTACGAACGATTCAAGCGCAAGATGCCGATAAAGTATTTAGGGAAGAGTTGGAGTCCCTCTAAAATATGCTTAAGATAAACTTTAAACGTTTTTTACCAGCAATTTTTACTTTCACACTGGTGTCTTTGCCTTGCAATGCGCAACAAAAGCTTTTTGTTCCAAAGCCAAGCGGAGAAAATTATACACTCATTTTTAGAAAAGCCCAAAATTCATTTGAAGCAGGGGACTATGGAAACGCAATTTCCCAAGCTGAAAAAGCAAAAGAACAACGCAAAAATCAGACTGCATGGGAACTTTATAGCTTAGACCAAGTTCAAAAAGTTTCTGCGGTCAGACGAGCAGGTGACTATTTTGAAGATGTTTTGCCAGTTTTGCTCGATTACAAAGAAATGACCGCTTACGAAATTATTACTTCTTATATTGATTCTTACGGAGCTGATTTTTTTAAAGGTCGCGTTTCAAACCTAAAAGTTTTTCTTGAAAAAGGATATTCTTACCCAGAAGCAGATTATCTTATCGGAAAAATTTATCGGCTAGAAGGCGAAAATGCACTTTCTGTGCGCTATTTAAATGTTGCCCTCGATTCTGCGGAAAACCTTGATGTACCCGATGTTCGTTATGATATATTGTACGAACTTGCAGATTTGGCGATGGATAACGGAAATGACGCTGATTATGAAAAATATCTCTTGCTCGTTTTAAAAGATGATACTTTTTATATGGACAATGGCTTTATGGCTTCTCTTTTGAGAATTATCGAAAATAATACAAAAGATGCTGTTTCAAAGTTTTTTTTACTTTACAGAAGTAACAATGATAAATCGATTAAAGCTCTTGAACTTTTGACTGATTATTATAATCGAACAAATGAACCTTCTAAAGCTTTGCGGTGTGCCTCGCTTGGAAGTATAACTGCATTGAGTAGAATTCAGCAAACTGTGCAAACAAGACTCCCAAACTACTCTTACACAAATATTGAAAATTTGCTTGACAGAGCTTCCCTATACGAAGATATAGTTCTTTGGGGAAATCGCAATAACATTTGGAAATTATTTTTCTCTTTTGCACAGACTTGCGCTGTTTGCGATTATGACGTTTTTGCCTCTGAATTACTTTCTATTTTAAGCGAACACGAGCCTGAACCATATTGGCGAACAATAGCAAAAAATTCTGTTAAGTCAAATGCCGAGTTTAAAAAAACGCACTTGTCTTTAGGGCAATGGGAACACACATTGACAAAGAATAAATAGATTCTTCAAAACACAAATAGTGTTGCACAAAGTGTTGCACACCGTGCTATTGTCCCAAACATCTCTTGTTTTTTGTTTAGTAATTAAGTCCAAGTCCAAAGAAAATTTCAAATGGCGAAACACTTGTATCGCGGAAACTTGTTTCAAGTGCATTAGAAAGTAGCAATCTACCGACATCTAAGCCAAGGCTTCCGCGAATTACAAAACTTTTCCATCTAAGCGGATAAACTAAAACTTCAAGTCCAGCAGCGTAATAGCCGTCTTTCGGATTAAAATATCGCTCTGTAACATCATTATAGGTTAGCGCAAAATCTACAAATGGTGAAAGTTGAAGTTCAAAATCAACGTATTTTGCTAATTTGTACGGCAACCAAAGTGCAACTTTTGCAAAAGGCGACAGTTCTTCATACGAACCAAAAAGCGCATTTCCCCAGCCTAACCAATTTGTTGTTATTATATGAATTGGAGAATCAAAACTAAACTGAAGTCCCATTGGCGATTTTAGCGCGTACAAAGAATTCCCATTGTAAGTTTGATTATCGCGGATTCCCCTAAGACGTGAACCTACAGCGTTTTGTGAAGAATTAATCATTCCATAAAAATAAAAATCAGCAGAAATACTTATAAATCTATTAAAAGTTTTAAAATATTTTGCTTCAATGTCAAAACTTGGCTTTAGCTTGGCTTCTTGAAAATTCCAAGTGGCAGAAAGACTTGTAGAAAGCGAATAGCCGTCTCGCATATTGCCAATCCAATTTATTTGCTCGATAGAAAATTCGTTGCTTTGGCTTAATTCAGGTCCAATTAAATCTTCATTTTCTACATTGATTCCATTTTTGTCCCAATAATATGTAAAACTCAACGAGGGAGTAAAAGAAATCGGTGTAAAACTATCAACATAACCTAAAACCAAAGGAAGTTTTACTCCCACATTTTCCTTAAAATAAAGATAATCATCGTAGGATTCATAATCTGTATCAGCAAGAATTCCTTGTTTTGCATAAAATTTAAGACTATTTTTACCAAACGGAAGTCCGACAGTCAAACCTGTAATATAGGAAAAATCAGGTCGATTTGAACCTAAAAGCCAACTAAAACTCGCCTCATTGCTCCATTCATCTTCCGTTTCAAAAACAGAAAATGGATATGTGTAATCAAAATTTAAGCCAAGCGTAACAAGAGAAAAATTTTGCGGCTCATCGTCTGTTCCAAGCCTTCCGTTAAAGTCAAAATTCAAAACATTCATAGTGCCAAGAAAATTATTATCTTTTAATTTTAATTTAAGCTGCGCACCTGTATTTGAATTGTAGCCAGGTCGGGGGAGCAACAAAAGATGCTTAGAATCGCTAACAGAAACAAACAATGTAATAGGAAAAATATCAGTTTCCGAATCTTTAAGAATTTCATAAGTGCAAGAAATATTTTCTAAAAGGCGCGTGTTTTCAAATTCCTGCTTAAGTTTTTCAAGATAAACTAAAAATTCGTCCTCAGAGGAAAAAATCGCATTTTTGTCAATTTTAACATTTTTTGCTAATGCGCTTTCCCGCGTCATTCCCAAAGAAGTGTAAACGACGTTTGTAATTTGATACGAATGTTCACTTTCCGATTGTTTTTCTTCTATATTATTGTCAGAATCCAAAGAAATAGGATTCTCATTTTGACTTTCAGATTGTTCAACGGGGAAGGTGAGAACTTCGTTTTCTTCGGAAAAAATCAGTGTTTTAGATAAAAATAAAAAAAAGGAAAAACACAAAATTTTATTGCAAAACAAACGTTTCATCAGTAAGCACCTTTGCCTTTGAGTACAACCCAAATTGTTTTTATGATTATCCACAAATCTAGCCAAATCGACCAGTTTTGTATGTAGTAGGTATCAAGCGAAATTCGCTCTTCGTAGCCAGTGTCGCTTCTGCCAGAAATTTGCCACATTCCGCTTAAACCAGGCTGAACAGAAAGCACGTAATCTGTATAGGATGCGTATTTTACTAATTCGGGTTCAGTTACGGGGCGGGGACCTACAAAAGACATTTCTCCCACAAAAATATTCCAAAGTTGCGGAAGTTCATCAAGGCTTGTTTTGCGCAAAAATTTTCCAACTTTTGTAACACGAGGGTCATCAGTGAATTTTCGGTCTTTTTCCCATTCTGCAGCACGGATTGGGTCTGTTGCAAGAATTTCTTTAAGGCGTTCTTCAGAGTCGATTCCCATTGAACGAAATTTCCAACAACGAATTTCTTTGTGATTTTTACCAACTCTTTTGTGTCCATAAAACACAGGACCTTTTGAATCTAATTTTATTGCTATTGCGATAAACAATGTTAAAATCAAAACAAAAGGCGAAATTAAAATGCAAAGCAGAATGTCAATGAGCCGTTTTACAAATAATGCGCCACCACGAGTTAAATAATTTGTTGAAGAAAAGCCTAAAATGCCACCAAAATCGCGCATTTGTAAGGACATTGTTGTTGCAACTTGATTGTGCGGGACTCGAATCATATAACGATAGGCAGTTTGGATTTTGTTTAAATCATGGTCGTAATCGCAAATAATTGCAACTTTTATGTTTAACTCGCGAATTATTCTTTCTAGTTTTTCACTTGGACTAAAAATTGGGATTCCTTCCGCATTGTTTCCATAAGTAAAAAAACTTGGGTGCAAAGAATCATCGCTAATAATGAGGGCTGGTGTATACCCATAGTACCTATTTTCTAAAAGTCGTTTTGCAATAACATTTGCATAGTCCCCCTTAGTATAAATAACTGCGGGAACACCCCACCAATCGAATCGGGCAAAAAATCGACGAAAAATTTCTCTATTTACAGGGAGCAAAAGAGTTGCAAAAGGCCATGCAATCACGAGCGCAAGGGCAATATACCATTGTTCAAAACGTTCCACATTGATGCTCATCGCAATTCCCATAAAACAAAAAAAGGTACAAAGTGAAAATCGTTTTACCTCTTCTTGAGGGGCAAGGAGGATTCCAGGATACAATGAGGCTGCCCAAAAAACAAATAAAATTGCGGGTACATATCGCAAATATCCCACAAAAGAGCGAAAATTTATCCATTCCCGATTTATTGCATTTACTATAAAAAATCCCATTCCAATACAAAGCATTATTGTTATGGTATCTATAATCATAAGCGATAAGCCAGACACAAAAGAACTTGTTCGCTTAAAGTGTAGCTTAAAATATTCTAAATATTCATCTTCTCGCATTTTTATCTTCCGATTATATTATTTATAAGATTTAAGGTCAATAAAAGTTACTAGGCATCTCGAAAAACTCGTTTTAGATAATTTTTTTCGAGATGCCGTCGAGTTCTAAGTCGTTGAAATACAACGACTTAGAACA
>CALCEK010000148.1 GCA_937900125.1 uncultured Treponema sp.
GGGAATTAGACATTCCGATGGTTGTAACAAATGACATTCATTATATTGAAAAATCCGATTGGGAAGCGCAAGATTGTTTGCGGTGTATTGGATTCAAGAAAAATATGAATGAGCCACATCAAACAATGGGCGGCGAACACCACGAATGGTATTTTAAAACGGAATCGGAAATGCGAAAACTTTTTCCAGACATTCCCGAAGCATACGAAAACACCATAAAAATTGCCAATATGTGTAATTTGACAATTCATCAATATAAAACGCAAGAGCTAAAGGATTGTCTTCCGCGCTTTGAACTCCCAAAAGAATTCCAAACTCACGGAGAAGATTATCAGAGCGACCAAAATGATTATGTGCGTTACCTTGTTGAAAAAGGCTTAAAAATGCGCTACAAGGAAGTTACGCAAGAAATTCGAGACCGCGTTGAATATGAACTTGGCATAATTTTTAGCATGGGATTTTCGGGCTACTTTTTAATTGTTTGGGAATTCATAAACTGGGCAAAAGAACACGGAAAGCCTATTGGACCAGGGCGCGGTTCTGGGGCAGGAAGCCTTGTTGCCTATTGCATGACAATCACGGATATTGACCCATTCCGTTACAAATTGATTTTTGAACGATTCTTAAATCCTGAACGTGTTTCAATGCCAGATTTTGATGTGGATATGGACTACGATTTTAGGCAGGACATAATTCAGCATACTCGTGAATTGTATGGTGAACCTCAAGTTGGGCATATTGTAACATTTGGAACGCTCAAACCAAAAAACTGCATTGCCGATGTTGGGCGCACACTTGGAATCCCATTAGCAGAAGTCAATATGCTAAAAAGTAAAGTTTCAGAAAACCTTAAAGCAAAATTAAAAGATTGCTTTGAACCTCCAACGGAAAAAATTCCAGATGGAGGACAACTTGCGGAGTTTAGACACGACAGCCGCTACGAAAAACTTTTTGACCTTGCCGAAAAACTTGAAGGTTGCAAACGAAATACGGGACTTCACGCTTCGGGAATGGTGATTGGGCTTACAGCTTTGCCAAATTGGGCACCAGTTTTTATGGATTCCAAAACGGGCGAAGTCGGTGTTCAGTACACGATGGACATTATAGAACCCTGCGGGCTTGTCAAAATGGATTATTTGGGCTTAAAAACACTTTCGCTTATTCGCTACGCCGAAAATATTATCAATAAGCACAAAAAACCAGGCGAAAGCGATTTTAGATGCGAAGATGTCAGCGAAACTGATGAAAAAACATTTGACTTGTTCTGCCGAGGGGACACCGTTGCGGTGTTCCAGTTTGAATCGCCTGGAATGCAGAAAATTTTGCAACAGGCAAAGCCGAGACGACTAGAAGAATTAGTCGCATTAAACGCGCTTTATCGTCCTGGTCCTATGGATTACATTCCTCAATATATAGAAGGAAAATGGCATCCAGAAACAATTCATTATCCCGACCCTTGCCTTGAAAATATCTTAAAAGAAACTTACGGCGTTATGGTCTATCAGGAACAAGTTATGCAAGTAGCACAGCGCATTGCGGGATTTTCACTCGGTGGTGCAGATATGCTCCGTCGCGCTATGGGCAAAAAAAAGCCAGAAGTTTTGATGGGAAAGAAAAAGGAATTTATCGAAGGCGCAATAAAAAATGGTTTTACCGAGCAACACGCCGATGAAATTTTTGAAATAATGGTTCCTTTTGCGGGCTACGGATTTAACAAAAGTCACGCAGCCGCCTATTCTGTTGTTGCCTATCGCACAGGCTGGTTAAAAGCGAATCGCCCTGCCGAATTTATGGCAGCAAACCTAACAAACGAAATCACCTCGACAGATACCCTGCCAGAGTATATAGAAGAATCTAGACGAATGGGAATCCCAGTTGACCCGCCAGATGTAAACCGCTCAGATGCCATTTTTGATGTAGTAGACGGACGTATAGTATTCGGTTTACTCGGAATTAAGGGAATGGGGCAAAATGCCGCAGAAGCAATTGTTAGGGAACGAGAAAAAAATGGTCCATACAAAACATTTATGGATTTTATTGAACGTTCGGATTTTAAAGTGATGAACAAAAAGGCGATTGAAGTCCTCATAAAAACGGGAGCTTTTGACAAATTGGACAAAAATCGTGCAACACTTCTTTTAAATTATGAAAAAATTATGGCTTACGCCGAAAAAAAGAAGCTCGGTGCGGAAAATGGGCAAGTTTCGCTTTTTGAAGATTCTGGAATTCAGGAATTTGTCGAATACAAGTACGAAGATGTTGAAGAACTTCCTAAAATGGAGCTTTTGAATATTGAAAAAGAATGTATCGGTTGCTATGTTTCAGGGCACCCTTTAGATGACTGGCGAAAAGTTATGGAAAACGCAACAATAAATAGCGACACAATTATGCGAGCGGCAAAATCCGCAAAAGCAGAAAAAGATGCGGTTATTGCAAGCGGTCGTCCTGCATGGCAAACAAGAAATATCGGAAAAACCTATACAGCCGTTGGTATGATTCAAGATATTCATCCCTATATGACAAAAAAAGGCGATTCAATGGCATTTGCAAAATTAGCAGATTTTAAGAGCAGCATTGACATAACATTTTTTCCGAAAATTTGGGAAGAAATTAAAGATAAAATTCAAAATGAGGGTGTTTACGTTTTTAAAGGAAAAGTCGATGGCTCTCGTGACACACCGAGTTTTATAGTCGAATCCCTTGAAGACCCAGAATCAGTGAAAGAACATTCACTTTCAAGCCTTCACATTCAACTTCAAGACAATTTTAATTCAAACAAAGAAATTTACAATATTCGTGAATTTTTATTTGGCACTCAGGGGACTTGTGTAGTATATTTCCATTTAGATGTAAATGGAAAATCGTACACAATAAAGGCAAATTCGCAAATGACAACGCCATCAACTCCCGATTTTTTGCGGGAAGTAAAAGCCTTGCCACTCGTAGAAGATGCTTGGTGCGAATAACTTTTGTAGGAGGTAAAAAATGACAATTATTTCTGTAATTTTAAATGTTCTTATAAGTGCATTAAACATTTATTCGCTTTTATGTATGATTCGAATCATACTCACGTGGATTCCAGGCGTTTCTTATAGTTCGTTTGCGCGTTTTTTGTCACAAATATGCGACCCCTACCTAAATTTGTTCCGAGGCATTCGTTGGATGCGACTAGGAGCTTTTGATTTTTCCCCTGCTATTGCAATGGTACTTTTACAAGTAGCGGCCAATCTGCTTTCTAACCTTGGCAGAATGTCGTTTTTTAGCGTAGGTGCTTTGTTAGCGGTGATTGTTTCTTTGGCATGGTCAATTGTTTCTTCAATTTTAACATTTTTGATAATTTTAATTGTTGTCCGACTTTTGATTTTATTGCTTGGCAAACACGACTATCAAAGTGGAAATCCATTTTTAGACCAAATTGACAGTTCTTTAAACCCGATGATGGTCAGAATCTCAAGTTTTTTTACTCGCGGACAACGCATTTCATTTAAAAGCGGTTTAATAATATCCGCACTTTCACTTTTTTTTGTAAATGTAGCGGGAGGAATCCTAATCGCTTACATTGAACAATTATTGCGCCACATTCCATTTTAAGATTAAATGAAGCTTTCTGACATTGGCACTGCGGTTGAAAACTTACCAGGTGTTGGTAAATCAACCGCTGCATTGCTTTCAAAACTAAACATTTTTACCGTTTCAGACCTGCTTTCTTTTTATCCGCGCGCATACGAAGACCGCACAAATAAGATTCCGCTCAGTGAATACAAAACGCAAAAAGTTCATACAATTTGCAAAGTTCTTGAGCATCAGTGGTTCGGTTACGGAAAAATGCGGACTTTAAAAATTGCAATCACAGACGGAAAACTTACCGCTTACCTTATCGCATTTAATCGTCCGTTTTTAGAAAAATCGCTTCCAGTCGGCTCAATAATCGCTGTAACGGGAAAATTTGAAGTAAAATACAATTCACTGCAATCTACCAGTTTTGAAACTGAGCGACTTTCTTTTAACGGATCTTTAAGCGAATGGGAAAATGCCACTATTCCAAACAGCACAATTTTTAGCATTTACCCATTGACTGAAGGACTTTCACAAAAAATTCTGCGCAAAATTATTTTTACCGCTCTTAAACAATACGCCACTCACCTTGATTCAGAAATTCCCGAAGAATTTATAAAAAATCGCTCGCTTTTAACAAAAACTCAAGCCATTCGACTAATACATTTTCCGCAAAAAATGCAAGATATAACAGAAGCAAGAAACACTTTAATTTACGAAGAATTGTTTTTGTTTGAACAAAAAATGGCACTCCGTGCGTTTAACCATCGGGGAGCTTTTGTTTTACCAGAAAATGAAACTTCCCCAAAATCGGCACTTTCGGAAGGCGAGATAAAAATTCAATTTGAAGAGCATTTGTCGCCTAGGCAAAATCAACTATACAAACGCCTGAATTTTCCACTCACGCTCGACCAAATGCGCGTTATTTTGGAAATGGATTTTGACATTGACAAAAGTCAAACCCAATGCAATGAATTTTTAAATACTGACAAAAAGTGGGAAATTCCACCTTTTTCTATGCAAAGACTTTTGCAGGGCGATGTCGGCTCAGGAAAAACGCTCACTGCTTTTTTTATTTGCCTTAGAACAATCGATTATGGAGGACAATGTGCGTTTTTGGCTCCAACGGAACTTTTAGCGCGGCAACACGCAGATAATGCGGCAAAACTCCTTGAACCTTTGGGCGTAACTGTGGCATTTTTGACGGGAAATATCAAGGCTTCGGGGCGAGAAAAACTTTTGAACGCGCTCCGAGACGGAAAAATTGCCATTGTTGTCGGCACACACGCACTTTTTAGCCGAAACGTTCAGTACAAAAATCTTTCGCTTGCGGTAATTGATGAGCAACACAGATTTGGTGTTTATCAGCGGGAAGCAATTATTGCAAAAGGGCGAATTTCTAAGGGCGAAATTTCACACTCCCCCGACGTTTTGATGATGAGCGCGACTCCGATTCCTCAAACTTTAGCACTTACTGCCTTTGGCGATTTGGACATAAGTTCGATTCACACAATGCCACAAGGGAGAAAATCAATAAAAACCTACTTAACCGATATGAATCATCAATCTGATGCCTACAATGCGGTAAAAAAAGAATTGGAAGCTGGACACCAAGCATATTTTGTTTACCCACGAATTGGCTCGGATTTTACTGAAAATGATATGTCAAATGGTAACGCAGCGGCTTTTTTTTCCACACCAGATGGTCCAGATGGAAACAATAGCTTAAAAAATGCTGAAGATATGTGTGCTTTTTTGGAAACACAGGTTTATCCGCAGTACAAAACAGCTCTAATTCATAGCAAAATCCCCGAAGAAGAGCAAAATGCCATTCTTTCAGATTTTAGGGATGGAAAAATACAAGTTCTTGTTGCCACAACAGTTGTTGAAGTTGGTGTAGATGTTCCGAATGCAACTTGTATAGTCATTGAACACGCTGACCGTTTTGGGCTTGCCGAACTTCATCAGTTGCGCGGACGAGTTGGTCGTGGGACTGCACAATCGTATTGTATACTAATTTATAGTAAAAATATCACTGAGGAAGGAATCCAGCGAATGAAGATTCTTCGGCAAAACACCGATGGATTTAAAATTGCCGAAGAAGACCTAAAATTGCGCGGACCTGGACAAATTGCAGGAACAGTGCAAGCAGGCTATCTTACACTTGGAATTGCCGATTTAGTCCGCGATAAAGAAATGCTTTTAAAAGCTAGAACAGACGCTTTTTATTATTTACAAAGTGAAAAAACTAAGCCACATACGCTTCAAGACGCTCAAGTTTAGCGGGTTGTTGCATACGAATAATTGCGTGTTTTTCAATTTGTCGGATTCTTTCTTTTGTTAAATTACAAATATCACCGACTTCTTTTAATGACATTGGTTTTTCACCATTAAGTCCGTAGCGCAAACGCAAAACACGCGCTTCATTCGGTTTTAAAGTGTCAAGGACTTTATTTAAATCGTCTTTCATTGAATTTTTAACAGCTTCTTCATCTGGAGAAAGATAACGAGTATCTTCAACAAAATCCCCAATAGAATTTTTTCCGTCTTCAGAACTTTTTACAGCGGCATCAAGACTGATTGTTTCGCGGCTAAGATTTATCATTTCGCGCACATGAGAAACATCAAGTCCCAAAATCGCGCCAATTTCATTTATTTCCTGTTCTTCGGTTTTGTTGCCAGCTACAACTTTGCGAGCCTTTTCAATCTGCACAAGCTCATTCGCCCTATTTAGCGGCAAACGAATAGCACGGCTTTTTTCATAAATGGCTTTTAAAATCGCCTGACGAATCCACCAAACCGCATAAGAAATAAAATGGTAGCCTTTACTCACATCAAAATGCTCAATGGCTCTTAAAAGTCCCATATTTCCTTCGCTAATTAAATCTGCAAGGTCAATTCCATGGTTTTGATATTTTTTTGCAACTGTAACAACAAAACGTAAATTTGCACTAACAATTTTGTTTTTTGCATTTTTATCGCCATTAGCGGCAAGAATAGCAAGTTCAGTTTCTTCTTCATTAGTTAGGAGCGGAATTTTATTTATTTCTTTCAAATAAATGTCAATAACTGATTCTTCTTTTACCATAACAATCTCCTTGTATAAACTAACTACACAATATTTACAGCAAGAATCGTGCCAACTTTGCCTTTATAAAAATATATTGCGGATTTTTCAAGGATAGTGGGAGTAATAGCTAGACTCACCAAAGTACAGCCAAGACTTTGCCAGCGTAACAGCTCCGCTTGGTAAAAGCTTCACAGCTTCTTCGGGTTTTACCCTCAGAATGACATACAAATTTGAGCTTTTTAAGGACTCTTTTAATGAGTTTTTTTTCTGGTGCGTCAAAAAGCTTCGTTTTTAGTTTACAAATATGTGTCATTTTGTCCCATTTTGTAAAACAAAAACTTTTTTATGCTCCATTTTGACACAAAAAAGCCCGACATCAAAATAGCATCGGGCAGAAATGGCAATCTGTTCTAAAACAAAAGCTTCCGAACAGGTTTACTGATTGTTATATTTTTGCTAAAAACTTGCCGTTTTTACTCAACAACAGCAATTATATCAGAATTCTTTAAGATTAGATATTCTTCACCATCGATTTTTATTGATGTACCTGCATACTTATCATAAAGAACTTTTTCACCAACTTTTACAGTGATTTTTTCCTTTTCTGTTCCAGGACCAATGGCTTCTACAGTTGCCTGCTGAGTTTTTTCTTGTGCGGTATCAGGAATAATAATTCCACCCGCAGATTTTGTTTCTGCTGCAACTTGCTTTACCAATACACGGTCTGCTAAAGGTCTAACTTTCATATTTCCTCCAAATTGATTAAAACATATAAAGATTTAATAAATCCTTGTAATTTTAAAATAATACTTTTTTTGCTAAATCGTCAACTTTTTTAATCATTTTTATTTAATTCTGCTTGGACTTGTCGCAAAAGTCGTTTTGACTTGTTGTGCGTAGGATTTAAAACTAACGCATATTGCAAAGACCTCATTGCAGAACGATATTCCCGCTGATAAAAACTTGCCTCACCTGAGCGGTACAAAACTTCTGCCTTAAATTGACCATCGACTAAACGCCCTATAGCTTTTGAAAAATAATCTTGAGCTATGCCACGTTGCCCGCAACCTGCATAAAATGTTCCCAGATTAACAAGTGCATTTGAAATCACCTCATTTTGTCCAGATACACTAAAAATCGGATTCCGCCCAGAATACTTGTCAAGAATATAGTTATAAATTTTTTGTCCCTCGTTGTATCGCCCACTTTTTAATGCAAAAAAGCCTGCAAACTCGCACTCCCACAAAAGTAGGGAATCAATGTGGTCAAAAATATTAAATTCTTCGCCCTCAGAAACTAAATTATTGTAAGACGCAACAATATGGCGGTCGAATAATGTTTTTGCGTCATCAAAAAATCCACAATTTAACAAAACAGTAATACAATATCGCATTATTTCAGAAGGGTACAAAGACGAACCTATCTCATTTTGCTCTAAGATTTCCCAAATTCGCGCAACTTTTACGCTATTTTCATCAGTTTTATTAAGTTCAGAAAGCAATTCTTCTCGCAAAACGATAAGCGCAGGTGTTTTTTCATCTTGCAAGGCATTTTCTATGCGCTGTAAAGCATCTTCAACGCTAACTTTTGGAATTGCATCGTAAGCTTCCATAGATTGTGTACGAAGCCCCACAGCTCTAAGTTGCAATTTAAGTTTATCTTCAGGTGGAAGGCGCATTGTATCTAATGCAAACTCAGCATAAGAAGCAAGTCCCGATGTATATGTTGGAAAAAGAGTTAAAAGTTCTTGCAAACGGTCATAACGAAGCTGCACATTTTCGCGGTTTTGCGCATATTGCACACTGTTTACGTAAAGCAAAGGCAAGATAGATGATGAAGAATTAAGCGAAAGATATTTTTCTTGCTTTTCAACAGCATCAAGTATACGACTACGGGTATTTTCAGATTCCGCATCTTCACCAAGAATATACAAAACATCCGCTAAAAGAGCCTGATGTTCAACAAGATAAGAAAAATCTCTGTAAGTTTTCCCATCGGAAAAATCAGAATAAGAGGAAAGGGCTTCTAAAGAATCGGAATAACTTTCAGAATCAAAAAAAATCTTTCCCCAAAAAAGAGAATCGCGCAAAGATGCAAGTGTGTCGGGATAAAGTTTTTGCGCTTTTGCATTTTGCCCTTGAATCATAAAAATTGAAGCCGCATTCCAAAGCCAAGTTGGATTTTTAGAAGACCGAGCTGCATCTTGGTAAATAGGACAAAATCTTTCATCATAAAAACGACTTTGCAAATAATTGTCCTCTAAATTGGGCTGATTTTTGTGTTTTTTTGAATTTGAGAAAATTTCATCGGCAGAAAGCTCAGAATT
This sequence comes from uncultured Treponema sp., assembly GCA_937900125.1. Taxonomy (GTDB): domain Bacteria; phylum Spirochaetota; class Spirochaetia; order Treponematales; family Treponemataceae; genus Treponema_D. The sequence goes on from CALCEK010000148.1 coordinate 8,952, forward strand.
TATTGCTTTTTTAAGGAAAGTTTCAGCATAAATTCCAGCATATTTTCCGTTTGAAAGTTTTTTTGCAAATTTTAAAGCTTTGTTTTCATTTCCAGAACGAAGTAAAAAAACTGAATAAACTGCGTTTAATTCTTCACTGTCCTTGATTTTTTTTACTGATTTTTTAAGGATTTTTTCAGCTTTTGTTGTTTCGCCTAAATTTCTATACCTTTTGTAAACACCAAGATACTCCGCTGAACTGTAAGCATTTTTCTCTAAATCTTTTAGCAAATCCAACGCTGAATCGCTTTCGCCCATTGCAACAAAAGAATCGACTTCATCAAGTAATGCCGAAAAATCGCCTCCCTCAGAGTGAGAGCTACAAGAAATCAGCAAAATAGCTATACATAATACAAGACAAAAAAAAGAGAACTGCCTATTAAAAAGGCTCATTGTTTTTCAACTTCCTTGCGAATAGTGTCTAAAATGGCATTAACAAATCTAAAAGCATCGTCTGAGCCATATTTTTTTGAAATAGAAATTGCTTCATCAATAACAACCGATGCGGGCATATCTTTTTGATACAAAAGCGAAAAAACACTCATCCTAAGAATAGCAAGAGATACCTTATTCACTCGCTCAAATTCCCATTTGTCAGTTAAATGACTTTTTATAAGAGAATCAATTTCATCTAAATGATTGATTGTTCCTGAAATCAACAGACGAGCAAAATCTTCCGATGAAGTATCAAGATTCTCTTTTTCCGAAGATGCAGAATTATCATCCCATTCAAGTTTGAGTAAATCGTTTAAACTTTCCCCACCTACATCGTGGGAATACAAAGCTTGAAAAGCTAAAACCCGACCTTTTCGCCTTGACATTTTTCCTACCAATTTAATAAGTTTGTAAGCGCATCGCCAGTTTTTACTCTTTCTACATTTTCAGGTTTATTTAAGTCTTTTGCAATTTGCTGTGCAGCCACTGATAAAAATTGACTTTGCTTTTGTGAGGTGAGAGTTTGCTTAATATAATCATAAACTGTTATTGTTGTTTCAGGTTGAACTAAGTCACTCAAAGAAAGCATCTTTGCCTCATATTTTTTAAGAACCGCATAAAACTGAAAATCATTTTCAGTTTCACTTAAGGAACTAACATAACCGACATCATGCGCAAACAATTCTTGCATCTTTGAAAAATCCCAACCTAACTGCTTTGCTTGCTCCGATGTTTTTGCAACTGTTATATTTCCAGCCTGATATTTTGAACTGTTATCAGTAGAATTTTTAATTGAATCTTCTGATTTTGGATTAGCTTTATATTTGTTTAGTAAATCTGTAGCAGTTGCACGAGCGGTAACGTTATCCGTTCCTTTAGGAACAACAACCAAAAACAATTTCATCATATCGTTTTGAACAAACTGAGCTTTATTCATATCGTATGCAGCACGAATTTCCTCATCAGTAGCGGCAACCGCCTGCAATTCAGCTTGTTTTTTGTTAATAATATATTTTTGTGCTGTGAGTTGACTTTCTAAATACAACTTATACTCATCAAGCGACATTCCAGTGTTTTGCTTAATATACTCATCAAGCGTTAAACCTGTACTTCTTTTAATAATTTCACTTAATTGCGCTTCTGAAACCTGTTGACCGAGTTGTTGGCTAAAAGTGCTTAAAAAATATGTATTTACTTCTGTACCAGAAACTTTTAGATTTTCTTTTAAAGCGGCTTGACTAATAAGTTTTTCATTGATAAGTCCGTCTAAAAGCTGTTTTCGGTCATCAACAGAAAGTTCAACAGAAACACCATTGGCTTCATACTGCTTTTTTACAAATTCAGCACGAATTTTTAGTTGTTTTAAAGTTATTACTTCGGAACCATTTAACTTAACTCTAGCTAAAGGCTGCCAATCATTTTGAGCAAAAATTCCGGATACAACTCCAAACAAAAGTGCAAAACTTATAACAAAACGTTTCATATTAAAACCTCATACAAACCTAATTTGAGCGTGTTACAAAATTTACGGAATCTGCGGTTAACGTTTTAATGTAAAATTAAAACAACCATTTTTTGCAGATTGTCCATCAATCTACTTTGTAACAAAATTATTTATTTTTTGTTACAAAAAAGTTTTGTCTCTAAAAACTGCAATTTTTAAGGATATTCATCGTAACACTTATGCTTCAAGTGGAAGCCCGCCTTCAATTGTAGCACGAATGCGCCTAACTCCCGCCGAAGAAGATTGTTCCTTTACAATTTTGAATTTTCCAATTTGCGCAGTATGCTGAACGTGCGGTCCACCGCAAACTTCTTTACTAAACCAATTATCTTTTTGACCAATTGTGTAAACTTTTACCTGAGATTCGTATTTTTCGCCAAACAATGCACGTGCGCCCTCTGATTTTGCTTGTTCAAGTGGCATAACATCCACAAAAACGGGTAAATCATTTTGGATTTGTTCGTTTACAATATCTTCAACACGCTGAATTTCTTCTTTTGTCATAGCGCGATGAAAACTAAAGTCAAAGCGCATTCTTTCTGCGGTAATATTCGAACCTTTTTGTGCAACTTCATCACCTAAAACGTTTACAAGGGCTTGTTGCAAAAGGTGAGTTGCGGTGTGGTATTTTGTAGTAATTTCGCTGTGGTCGATTAAGCCACCCTTAAATGTGTCGCCACTTTTATCCCGACTTTCTTCTTGATGTTTTTTTTCTTCAGCTTTAAAGCCCTCGGTGTCAACTGTCATACCATTTTCTTTTGCCATTTCCTCTGTAATTTCGATAGGAAAGCCAAAAGTGTCGTACAAACGGAATGCGACTCGTCCTGGAATAATTTTTTTAGGATTTTTCTGAAGATTCGGGAGCAATTTTTGGAATTCATTTTCACCTGATTTTAAGGTTTTAGTGAATTTTTCCTCTTCTAAAGTAAGTTGCTGACAAATAAAATCAGCATTTTCAGAAAGTTCAGGATATGCTTCGCGATATTCTTCTATTATAATGCTCGCAGGTTTTGCGAGGAATGAACCTTCAATTCCTAATTTTCGTCCATATCGAACAGCACGGCGGATAATTCTGCGCAAGATATACCCCGCACCCGTTCTTGCTGGCGTTACAGCTTGCGGGTCGCCTAAAATAAATGTTGTAAATGCATGGCAATATTCGTGAGCAATCAATGATCCGAAAAATCCCAAAATAGCTAATACTATGTATTCTAGAATGATTCGTGATGGATATCCTATGGGATATTTAAATGTTGAATATAATATTTTAGAGATTACTAAAGATCGGAAGAGCACACG
>CALCEK010000149.1 GCA_937900125.1 uncultured Treponema sp.
TCATAGTCATCATCTACGACTTCCAGACCGAAAGAAGCGGCATAGCGTGCAAGCTCGTCGCGCCGCTTTAAATACTCATCGAAAGGAACGATGTTCGAGGTGCTGAAAAAGAGTCCTGGGCGCAGCCCTTCATCGACCAGCCATTCCAGAATGGCGGTTGAACACGGCCCGCAGCAGCAATGAAGCAGGATGCTGTCTGTTTTCAGATCACACCCCTCCGGAATCTCCGGCTTGAAAGTACATCCCTCGAAGTGAGAATTCATAGTATTTGCAAAGTTATTGTTTTTTATTCCATACATTGGTGGAAGAGTTTTATTCAGTAAGTCAAATGTTGAGTGGAGCGCAGACCCGGATTGGCATGATATATTAAGCACTGAGAGTACATATATTACTGATGCATTGGCGTATGGTATCTTGCCAAAGCATTTTGGTGGTAAAAGTGAAAGCTCTTTTTCTGTAACCGCAAAAAATTCGTCTTCGTTGCGGGCAAGCCCCCGCTTAATAAAATCTTCGGTAACAATGAACGAACCGTCCGCTAAATCTGCGGTGCTGTAAAAACTTGAGCCACACAAAAATCCTGCTTGCGCAATTTGGCGCGTTTCTAGCGGATAGCGACGGATAAATTCGCCGTTTACAAAAAATGTTGCGGGAATTGAAAACGTTTCTAGCGCGTACAAAACTTCGCCTAAACCGTCAGCATTATCGGTTAAATCAAAAATGAGGGCGATTTTTTTTGTTTCGGCAGAAAGGTCTTCCGTTTGAACAAGCAATGGATAAGTTACAACGGGATTTGAAAGCGAGCGGACAAAAATTGCATTTGAAAATCCAGAGTTTCCTGCTCCCCCAAGAAAAACTCGGTAATGCGCATTCCGTTCAAGATTTTCGCGCAAAGCTTGTGTGGAATTTTGAGCGTTTTGTTGTAAGCCCCAAGTGTTTTTTCTAAAATCGAAGGTGTAATTTTTTTCTCCACTTTTTGCGATAACACGTCCCGCGTCCCAAATTGCAGAATCAACGGAAGAAAGAGAAATCACTTTTTCGTCCCCACCGATTGACCAGCGTTTTATGGTTTTTTCTCCACCAACATACAAATTGATTGACGATGCCCATACAAATGTTTGGACTTTTTCTCCAGAAAGGGAGGCGACTTGTTCCCAAGTGTTGCTGTCAAAAATAAAAAGCGTTTCTTCTGCGGTAAACGCAAGATAGCGGCGGTCGGGAGAAAGTTTTGGCGAAAGGGAATCTTTTATGTCAAGCAAAAGTCGCGGTGTTTTTGAAAGCATATAAACTTGACTACTTTTTCCGCCGTCTTCGTAGTCTAAAATGTCAATCCACAAAACAGGATTCCCATTTTTGTTCCAAAAAACAGAATAATGCAATGCGATTCCCGATAAATTTGAAAGTGGGTACATTCCTTTGGTGTTAACATACCTATACCCCGAAACAGTTTCTGTATTTCCCGCAGTTGTTTCGTAATAGCTGACAATTTTTCCATCGGAAATTATAATCAACTCACTCCCTTGAGGATTTGCAAAAAAAAGGTCTGTTTTAAAATTAAACGGAACTCCGAGCCTGCCGATTATTGTGCCACTCCCGATTAAAGCGGAATACAAACCGCGCGTAAAAAGCTCGTTTTTTTGAATCAGATAAATAATGTCATTGTCAATGTAAATAATGTTCCCTGAAGAAAGCCATTCTACCGAAGTTAAATTGCCTTTTCCGATTCTTCGGTAGCTTTCTGGAAGTTGTTCTGTGCGCCTAAAAAGTGACTGAGGAGTTGCAAAATAAACAAATCCATCCTTTTGGTACAAAAACGCGCTTGAATCTGGTGCCCATTTGACTGCAACATCTCCTTCTACATCAGAATGGTCAGCTAAAAGGACTTGTTCGCTTTGATTTTGCACATCTTGCACAAGAAATTGCCCTGCCCCATCAGTTGTAGGGCGAAAAACGACAATCCATTTTCCATCTGGGCTAGGCTTTTGAGCTTCTGGGCGCAAATAATGCGTGGGCAAGGCTTCTGTTACAGAAATCCACCTAAGACGGTCTTCTGTAGCCGAATACCAAGCCGTTCCGTAGCGATTTCTAATTTGGAGAGTTTTTCCGCCATTTAAAAGTTCCAACTGTTCTGGGTAACAGGTTAAAAGGGTCGGCTTCCCTTGCAATGAAGTTTTTCCGAGTTTCGCGCTAAAAAGGCTTGTGTAAGAAGGAGTGCCATAAATTTCATGGTGAACTGTATAAAGCATATTTCCGTCAACATCAACGTCCATTCCGCCAAAAGAAACGGCTGAAAAAACGCGAAAAATGCTAACGGAAAATGATAAAGTGCAAATTAAGATTTTTTTAAGCTTCATATAAACCTCATTTTAGCACTGTAAGCGGGTCAACCAACTTGCCATTTTTGTAAACCGTAAAATGCAAATGCGGACCTGTAGAATATCCTGTGCTGCCAACAAGTCCTATAACATCTCCTTGCGAAACATAAGAGCCTTTTTTGGTTTTGATTTGACTCATGTGTGCGTACAAAGTTTGATAACCATCGTGGTGTTTTACAATTACATAATTTCCGTAAATATTAGAAAAACCTGTAAACGCAACCGTGCCAGTCAATGCCACGTGAATCGGAGTGCCTTTTGGGCAAGCCATATCAATTCCCGTGTGGCTAGAAATATGTCCGTCAAAGGGGTCTTTTCTTGTTCCAAAGCGAGAAGTTAATCGCCAAGAAGCCGTAATCGGATAAGAGAAAACTTCACCCATTGCCTTTAAAAGCGTGTCCTTATCCATTTTTGCCCCTGGAATAAAAAGAGAATCGCCTACTTTTACATCCGTCGTTAAAAGGTCATTTACATCGAGCAAATCTTCTACGCTAACAGAATATTTTTCTGCAATGCCATCTAAAGTTTCCCCTGATTCAACAGAATGTAAAAGTCCGTCCATACTTGGAATTATCAATTTTTTTCCTGTGCTTAAAGAGCGAACGTTTTCTATTTTGTTTACTGCAATCAAAGTTGAAATGTTTGAAAGCCCAAATGCAAGGCTAATTCCGCTGATTGTGTCGCCCGATTTGACCGTATAATTTTGGAAAGTAACTGGCTCTTTAAAATTTGGACTTGAAAAATTCGCCTCCAAAAGATTCCCCTCAGAATCAAAAAGCGGATTTTTTGTTAACACGAGATTTGACATTGCGGTGTCTACAAACACCCGTTGCGTTTGGGAAATTCCCGTTGTGTTTTCAAAAGAAACCATTTTTGCAAAACTGTTGTGCCTAGAAATAAGATTCACCATAAAAGACGGAACAAAAGCGCAACAGGCAACCGCTGGAACAAGCCAAAGAAATCTGTTTAAAACCTTAAAAAAATGTATAACTGAACCTTTAAAATATAGCGCAGATTCGCGCATTGTTCGCTTTTCGGGGGAAATTAAAGCTGAATCTGCAAAATGGGAAGTTTTTCGCCGTTGATTTGCGCTAAAACCCGTCCCAGTATAATTTATTATTTCCATATCTTTTTCTATCGACATAATTTCTTTTCTATATTAGAATAAATGCGGGTTGGACAAAAAGGTTTTAATGAAAAAGGTGCTAAACAAAACGCTTTTAGCTGTTATTTTTGGAGTTTTATTGGGACTAATTGTAAAATTCTTTATTGTTGACCTTTTGCGAATAAATGGAACTTCTATGGAGCCAACACTTTTTGACGGCGACCTTGTTTTAGAAAATAAATTAGCGTATGGATTTGCCGTTCCATTTGGGGACAAATTGTTTTTTAGCTGGAATCGTCCTAAAGTCGGCGAAATTGTAATATATTTGTACCAAAATCGTTTAATCGTAAAACGTTGCGTTGCCGTGCAGGGAATGGCACTAGAATATTCCGCTGTATCAGGCTATACTGTAAGCGTAGGAGAAAAAACGTATCCATTAACCGAAGAACAGTACCATAATTTGTATAGTATTTCCTTTGTTCCAGACGGATATATTATGGCAATTGGGGATAATGTGTTAACCTCGCTCGATTCTCGCTCCTACGGATTTATTCCTATAAAAAATGTTCTAGGCAGGATTCAATGAACGACTTTTTTAAGAAAAATAGATTGATTATTGCTTTAGTTCCTTTAATTTTATGTATTATATATATTTATTGTATGTATGTCAAACTTGCAAACAGTCCGCAAAAACCTCTTAGCCAAAAATTGCCTTCCGTAGAACGCGGCTCCGTTGTTGACCGAAACGGAAAACCATTGGCGGTACAAACGAATTTTTATCATTTTGGAGTAACACCAAAGTTAATTAAAAACCGAGAGTTTTTTGCACAAACTGTTAGTCCCATTCTTGACCTTGATGTTGAAGAGACCCTCGCTCGAATCACCTTAAACAAAGATTCGTCATTTATGTACATCAAAAAGAAAATCACTCAAAATGAATATGACGAACTTGAAAAAGTTGTAGAATCCAATTCATTTTCGAACTTTTGCAGATTTGATAGGATTCCAGGGCGAGTTTATCCATTTCACAGTCTTGCAAGCCAGTTGATTGGATATATGGGCGATGATGGAAAGGGATTGAGCGGAATCGAATATTCCCAACAAGACATTTTGTCCCCCGAAGTTTCTGATTTTAGCCTTGACACAGTGTATGGAAAAAACATTTTCCTAACAATCGATGCAAATTTGCAATACAAATTAGAAAAAATCGCAAAAGATGCAATGGCTTCAACGCAGGCAGAAAGTATGATGCTCATTGCAGCCGATTCAAGAAATGGTGAAATTCTTTCCTATATAAGTCTTCCAGAAACAGATTTGAATCATTATCCAGAAGCATCAAGAGAAGAAATGCTCGACCGCCCCGCTAGAAATGATTACGAACCAGGAAGCGTTTTTAAGATTTTTACAACCGCCTCCTACATTGACACGGGAGCAATCACCCAAGACACTCTATTTTTATGCGATGGAGAGTACACAAAAACCACAAATCTTGGCGAAAAAATCCGAATCACTTGTCTTGACCATCACGGTTGGATTACTGCCCGCGAAGCTTTAAAATATTCTTGTAACGATGCCCTTGCACAAATGAGCGATTTTCTTGGAACGGAGGAATTTTTGCGTTGCATTCGCAATTTAGGCTTTGGAGAACGCACTGGAATCGAACTTCCCGCAGAAGCTCGCGGAATGATAAAAAATCAAGATGATGTTTATTGGTCGGCAAGAACAAAACCCACTATGTCTATTGGGCAGGAACTTACCGTAACCGCACTTCAGATGGTTCAGGGGGCAACCGCTATAGCAAATGGCGGAGTTCCTGTAAAACTTACGGTCATTCATAAAACAACGGACAAAGACGGGAACACCGAATATCTTCACGAAGCTGAATACAAAGACCGCGTTCTAAAAAAAGCAACCGCCGACTATATTTTAAGTTGTATGGAAACTACAGCAACTAGCGGAACTGGAACTCGAGCAAACTTAGGCGATATTTCAATCGGGGTAAAAACAGGAACTGCGCAAATGGCAGACCGCGTAAATGGGGGCTACAGCACAACCGATTTTCTTTCAAATTGTATGGCGATTTTTCCCGTGGAAGACCCGCAAATCATACTATACATTGTTATAGAAAAAGCTAAGGGCGAAACTTATGCGGGGCGCATTGTTGCACCAGTTATTGCGCAGGCAGCCGATGAAATAATTGACTATCTTGGAATGAACAGAGAAGGTGCTGCAAGCCTTGAACATTCAGGGAAATTTTCTATTGGGCGCACTTTAACACCAGAATTGACCGATACAGTTCCCGATTTTATGGGGCTACCCAAAAGCGCAATAATTCCACTTTTAACAAACAAAAGGGGAATAGACCTTATTCTTGAAGGCGAAGGTTGGGTTACAAGTCAAAATCCAGAGGCGGGAACGCCACTTACGGAGAATATGAGCATTGAACTCACTTTTGAATAAAAATGTCGCCTTGTTAAAAGAGCGTTTTCCCGATTTATACACTCTCTTAAAAAATGACATTGAGCATTTTACAGAAAGCCAAATGCCATTTGAAGTTTTTAGCGCAAAATCAGGCGAAATAACGGCAACATACAAGGGACTTTTATTACACTCAAAATACAACCCAAGCCGAGAAGCAAATCAAGTGATTTCTTCGTTTTCAAATGAAAAATCTGTTGCAGTTTTTTTTGCATTCGGTTTAGGCTACGCGCCAAGTGCTTTTGCAAAATCGAATAAAGACTCGCTTTTAATTCTTGTAGAACAAGATGTTAAATGGTTTTTAGCTTCATTTTTTGTTTTTGATTGGACGGAAATTTTTTCTCACCAAAAACTCATTTTGCTTGTAAACGCCCCAGTTGAAGCCTGTACAAACGTTTTGTCAAATTTTTCTCAAAAAGAAATTCAGTTTTACGAAGCTAGCGTTCAAAGTTCACATTCACAAGCATTTTTTACTGAACTTAAAAATAACCTTAAATCGAAAGAACAAAAAGAGCTAATCAACACAAATACACTAGAACGATTTGCGCATCTTTGGCTTAAAAATAGCTGTAAAAATTTAAAAAACTTCGCGCTTTTAGACGGCGTAGAATCCTATTTTGCCCCTCCTGCAAAAAATGACGTTCCATTTGTGATTCTTGCCGCAGGACCAAGCCTAGAAAGCGTTTTGCCGCATCTAAAAGAATTAAAAAAAAGAGCATTTCTTGTTTGCGTTGACACTGCCCTTAAAGTTGTCTTAAAAACTGGTGTTGAACCTGATTTTATAATTCTTGTTGACCCGCAATATGCTTGCGCTTTACATCTTGAATTTTTAAAAACAAAAGAATCAATTTTAATAACAGAAAGTGCTGTTTGGCCTAGCGTTTTTAGATTTCCTTGCAAAAAAATCGTTTTGTGTTCTTCACTTTTTCCGATGGGACGCTATTTTGAATCAAAAATCGGCAAAAAGGGAGTTTTAGAAGCTGGCGGAAGCGTAAGCACAACGGCTTGGGATTTTGCAAGAAAAGCTGGCGCAAAAGATATTTTTATTGCGGGACTGGATTTGGGATTTTCTGGAAAACAAACGCATATTCGCGGAAGCCAATTTGAAGAGCGGGCGCATTTTTTGTCAAACAGATTTTTAACTGCGGAAAGTACAAGCGTAACAAGCATTTTTTCTTCTCCAACTGAAAATGCAAAAGATTATTGCGGAAACACGATTTTAAGTGACAAAAGAATGGATTTGTTTGCCTGGTGGTTTGAAGAAAGTTGCAAAGTTGCAGAACAAAATGGGCAAAAAACACACAGTCTTACAAAAAAAAGCCGTGCCATAAACGGAATCGATTTTGTTCCGATTGAAATATTCTTAAAACAACCAATTAAACTTGAACAAAAAATGCAATTCTTAAATCAGGCTGAAAATAAACAAAACAAAATCTCACTTGAAAAAAGAAACGAAATTTACCAAAACGTTGTAAAAGATTTTGTTGAACAATTGCAATTTTTGCTTTCGCTTTCGCAAAAAGGAATTGAACTTTGTAACAAAGGAATTTCTGACGCAGAAAAAATTCCAACTATAACAGAAGAATTAAAACTTTTAGACGCAAAAATCTTACATTCTAAAGCAAAAGCGGCAGCGTCGCTTGTTTTTCCAACGGAACGACAGTTAGAAAAAAAGTCAAAAACTCTCCCACAAGACGAAAAACGCAAAAGCCTTTATTATTCTCGCCTTATTTACAGCGAATTAAAAAAAGCCTGCCAAGATTATCTTTTTGCCCTCCAAAAATACGAAGCTCATTCGGAATAGAAAGCGCGACTTTTGTTTTTTATAGATTTTCTAAAGATTTTTTTTTCACCTCCGATAATAAAAATACGAGGTTAAATTAACGGACGAGTCAATAGACATCCAGACGCCCGTTTTTCATTTTAAGCTCAATTTAAGGAACCAGAGGGCGCTTTGGTTCTTTTTTTTTGCCAGAATAGCCACTCACCCACTTATATTTTTTTGAAATTTTTCCGATAATGTAAATGGAGTAGTTTTTATGGAATCTTACAAAGTTGCAGATATAAAGCCAGACACTATTTTTACTAAAGATGTTTTTCTCGATAAATTGTTTCTCGTCTGCCCAGAAGGCTGTCCGTTAGATGAAGCTACTTTAAAGACAATTCAAGATTGGAATTTTGCTGAACTTTTTTCGGAGGGAAAAACAAGCATAATTGCAACGGTAAAAGCACAATCTGTAACAAGCGAAAAAGTAATTTCAACTAAAACAGAAGAAGTTACGGATTTGCTTACAAATTCCGCAGATGCAAAAGATTCAATTAGCTCGGTTTTACAAAAAGCTGTTGAGCAAGCAAAAAAAAGTGGAGAAGCAAAATCAACTGATAAATCCCGAATGGGTGTGGTAGAAGAAGTGTATGACCAATACCTTGATTATATTCGGGGAATTTACACGCGCTATGCCACTCACAAAGAATTCAATATTCCCGAAATAAATGAAACAATAAAGGAATTGTGCGAGTTTATTCGCGATAACACGCAGTTCGTTTTGCGGGTAACACCGAATCTTGAAGCTAGAAATAATGATTTTTTGGTAAGCCACAGTATGCGGTCTACAGTTTTTGCAGTAGCAATTGGGCTTCAGCTAAAAATGCCCATTCAACGACTTTCTGAATTAGCAGTCGCTTGTGTTTTACACGAAATTGGAATGATTCGCTTGCCACCGCATTTGTATATGAACGAAAAACCTTTAACGCTTTCAGAACGGGCGCAAATTTTAACGCATCCAATTATAAGTTACAATATTCTAAAAGAAGCGGGGTTTCCTACAAATGTGCAAATTGGCGTATTAGACCATCACGAACGCGAAAACGGAACGGGCTACCCGCGTAAAATTCATTCAAAAAACATTTCGCTTTATGCAAAAATTATTGCCGTTGCTTGTTCTTACGAAGCTATAACCGCGCCACGTCATTTTAGAGAAGAACGGAATCAATATGACGGAATGCTTGAAATGCTAAAAAATGCAAATCACCAATATGACGATACCATTTTAAAAGCTTTACTTTTTAGTATTTCGCTCTACCCTATTTCTTCTTATGTTTACCTTTCAAATGGAAAAATTGGGCAAGTTGTAGACGTTCAAGCGGGCGACCCAAAAAATCCGATTGTTCAAGTGCTTGGAAGCAAAAATCCCGATGGAAGTGCGCAAAGACTTCAAACAAATGACAAAACAATAAAAATTGTCCGCATTATGAATAAAGAAGAAGTCGCCACTGCCATACAAGCCCTTGCAAAAGCTGGACAATTATAATTTTTTGTAAAGTGCCGCCCCACCGCTCTAGCAAAGCTCTAGCAACGCTTATCGCTCCGAAAATGACACGCAAAGTTACGCCCACTTAGTTAAACAATGCGCGTTGAAAGTCAACTTCTTTTTTAAATTGTTCGTCAACAATTGGGGGATGTGAGTCAAAATAAAGGATTTGTTGAAGTTCCTCTTGCGTGTGAACGCCCCAAACAGGAACTACGTTTTCAAATTGATGTAAAAATCCAAATGCCAACGGAATATTGTTTACAACTCCGCCATTTAACGGTTGCATTGCAATACACCCGACTTCATTTTTTCGGCAAGCTTCTACAATTCCAAGGGATTCCCCTGATGAAATCATATTGAACGGAAATTGAATTGTTTCATACAAACCACATTCTACCGCAGAACGCGCTGTTAAAAGAGATTCCGTTACAATGCCAAAGTGCCGAATTACGCCCTTTTTCTTTAGCGCACAAAGCTCCTTGTACAAGCCATCGTCCGATTCCGACATTGGAAGATACGAAGAAATTTGCACTTGAAATAAATCAATCCAATCGCTTTCTAAAGTTTCTAGGCTTTTTTGAACGTCTAACAAAAGTTCTTTGCTGTTTAGGGCTGCACTTTTTGTTGCCAAAATGACATTTTGCCGAATTCCGTGTAGCGCAAGCCCCAAACGCGCCTCAGAAACAGGGGTTGTTCGCGAAGTGTCAAAAAAATTGATTCCTGCATTGTATGCTTGATGAACAAGCGCGACCGCCTGCTCATCTGCCTTGTCACCAAAAGCTTCAAGTTCGTGGCAATCAAGGCTCATAGCTCCAAAGGAAGTGCGACTTACAAGAAGATTTGTTTTTCCGAGCGCAACAAATTCCATACGAATCCCCTATTTTTTCTAAAAACTTTAATTTTTAGAAGTTTCCTTTATTGCTTTTTGAATAAAAGCGGTAAGGTCAGCCACTTTTACACGAACTTGCTCCATACTATCGCGGTAGCGGAGAGTTACGGTGTCAAAGTTTGCATTGTCTTTGTCTAAGGTGTCGTAATCAACTGTTACGCAAAATGGAGTTCCAATTTCATCTTGGCGGCGATAGCGTTTTCCGACAGTTCCGCTTTGGTCGTAATCCGTAACAAAATCTTCCTTTAAAATATTACGAATTTCTTTTGCTTTTTCTGCAAGACCATCTTTTTTCATAAGTGGCAAAACAGCAACTGTAACAGGCGCAAGACTTGGATGAAGGTGTAAAACGGTGCGATAATCCTCTTTTCCGTCTGTACCAACATTTTGTTCTTCATAGGCTTCACATAAAAATGCTAAGAAATTGCGGTTTAATCCCGCAGATGTTTCTATAACATAAGGCGTGTAGCTTTTGTTTCCGTCATCTTGGTCGATGTAATTCATATCTTTTCCGCTAATGGCGGCGTGTTGACTCAAGTCAAAATCAGTACGATTGTGAATTCCTTCAATTTCCTCAAATCCGATAGGAAAATTGTATTGAATGTCATAAGCGTCTTTTGCATAATGAGCCAATTTGTCATGATGATGCCATGCAAGATTTTTTTCTGAAATGCCGTATTTGATGTAAAACGCCCAACGTTCTTTTCGCCAGCGTTCAAAAATTTCGTCATCAGTGCCAGGCTTACAAAAATATTCCATTTCCATTTGCTCAAATTCGCAGGTGCGGAAAATGAAATTCTTAAAAATGATTTCATTGCGGAACGATTTTCCAACTTGAGCCACGCCAAAGGGAATCTTCATTCTGTTTGACTGAACAATATTTTTAAAATCGGTAAAAATTCCTTGACAAGTTTCTGGGCGAAGGTAAATCAGCGAAGCGTCTGTGGCAACGGGACCTAAATGAGTTTTAAACATCAAATTAAATTCCCGTACAGCCGTATAGTTGTGCTTTCCACAAGTGGGACAATTGATTTGTTTGTCATCAATAAACTGCTTCATTTCTTCGTGACTCATTGTGTCTATTGGTTTTTCGGGAACAATTGAGTGTGAGGAACAAAAATCTTCTATTAATTGGTCGGCTCTGAATCTCGCCTTACATTCGGTACAATCAATCATTGGGTCGGAAAAATGCGCAACGTGTCCGCTGGCTTCCCATGTTTTGTGATGCTGAAAAATGGCAGAATCGAGTCCGATAACATCATCGTGGAGTTGCGTCATATAATGCCACCAAGCATTTTGTATATTTCGCTTAAATTCAACGCCTAAAGGTCCATAATCCCACGCACCCGCTTGGCCGCCATAGATTTCTGAAGCCTGATAAACAAAACCTCGCCGCTTGCAAAGGCTGATTATTTTATCCAAAGTACAGGCATGAACGTCTGAAACCGCTTTCTTTTCCATAAAAGACAAACCTCTTTTTTGTTTTTAGGGAGAGTGTAGCACAAAACAAATTATTTGACTACTAGGGAAGGAATCGGAAAATGGTGAGGAAACGGAAGTGTGCAATGGAATATTTTGTTGCACAAACGCCTAGCAAATTTGCGCCAACCTTTTAATCTTTCTTCATTTAATTTTAAGGTTTCGTAAATTGAACAAAGTTTATCGCTTATAGAAACAATCCAGCCCTCTTTTGTTTGCGGAGGACAGGGTGTCAAAGGAAACATATGGTGTTTTATGATGTCCTTTTCTGTTTTGTTCAAGTTTATTATTGCCGAAGCATTTTTGAGTGCGATTGACGGGTGAAAAAAACCATGCAAATGCGGATGCGGATGGTCTTTTTTGTGCCAATCATAAAGGTAGTAATCGTGGAGCAATGCCCCCCGAATGAGTGAATGTTCATCAACTTTAAGATTAAATTTGCGGACAAGTTGCAAACTAACAAGCGCGACCGCCCTACAATGCTGGTGTAGAGTTGTACTTCCGTGTTGAATAAACCGCCGATTTTCTACAAGCCGAGAACGACGATACATTCCATGCAAAACAGAAAGCACATAGCGAAAGTCGTGAACTTGTA
>CALCEK010000150.1 GCA_937900125.1 uncultured Treponema sp.
GCTCTTGCCGTCGAAGCCGAGGGTCTTGATGAGCTCGACCTCCGCGCGGAAGGTGAAGGAGCGAATGTGCGGAGAAACTTGCTGTCTGGCAGGTCAGTCCGGTGCTGGCAAAAGCACCATGCTCAATGCGCTGTTTGACCTCGGACAGGAAACAGGGGTTCTCTCCGAACGGATCGCCCGCGGAAAAAACACGACCCGAAAGGCGGAACTCTTCGTGGAAGGGGATATTCGGGTGGTCGATACGGCCGGCTTTTCCCTTCTCGAGTTTGAGGAGTGTATGGACCCTGTGGAAGCCAGACTGCTTTATCCCGAATTCCTGCCTTATGAAGGGCAGTGCCGCTTTGCTGAGTGCCTGCATGACCGCGAACCCGGATGTGCGGTAACACAGGCCGTGGAAAAAGGAAAAATCGATGCGCAGCGGGTGAGGCGTTACCGACTGCTGCTCAGCGAAATCCGAGAAGCTTGGAGGAATCGATATGATTAAGATTGCACCATCCATCCTGGCTGCCGATCTGCTGCATCTGGAAGATGAAATCAGGCGCGTTGTGGATGCAGGATGTGATCTGCTTCATATTGACGTCATGGACGGACATTTTGTGCCTAATTTAACAATAGGTGCTCCGGTTGTAGCTGATATTAAAAAGGT
Organism: uncultured Treponema sp.; assembly: GCA_937900125.1. Taxonomy (GTDB): domain Bacteria; phylum Spirochaetota; class Spirochaetia; order Treponematales; family Treponemataceae; genus Treponema_D. The sequence continues at coordinate 647 of CALCEK010000150.1, forward strand.
TACAGAGCTCCCATTGGATGTACATTTGATGATTGAAAATCCAGAATTTTCCCTTGATTCTTTTGCGGAATGCGGAGCTGATTTTCTCACGTTTCATATTGAAGCTACTAAACACGCGGATAGGTGTGTTCAGCGGATAAAAGAGTTGAATAAAAAAGCGGGAGTCGCACTTTGTCCTGCAACACCAATTTCTGCCCTTGAAGAATTGCTCCCGCTTGTTGACATTGTTTTGGTTATGACCGTGAATCCTGGCTGGGGCGGACAAAAACTTATTCCATATACACTAGAAAAAATTCGCAAACTTGCCGATATTCAAAAGGAGAAGAATTATTCATACAAAATTTCCGTGGACGGTGGCATAAATGCGTCAACTTTGCCACTTGTACTAGAAGCTGGAACAGACGTTGTTGTTTCTGGCTCCTCATTTTTTAATGGAGATTTGCAATGGGAAAAATAAAACCATTTGTTTGTATAGCTTTATTGACATTCTTAAGCTCCTCGATTTTTGCCATTCCTTCTTCGACTTTGATTCAAGGATACGAAGCATATAGGGACGGCAATTGGGGGGAGGCAGCTATATTTTTGCGTCGCGCCCGCTCAGAATCAGAAAGTGAAGATATTTTATATATGTTGATTATGTGTGGAATGTATTCCGCTGATTATGCAACTGCACTTAATGACTGTGATTCTTTTCTTGAAAAATATTCTAAAAGTTCGCTTGCACCTGCGGTTTTGTACCAAAAGGGAAGGGCTTTGCATTATCTTTTGCAAAATGACCGCGCTGTTATTGTTTTAAGTGATTTTTGCCATGAAAATCCAAGGAGTCCTTTGTATGCCTCCGCGTTATTTTGGCTTGGCGAATGTTTTTATGACGATTACAATTATGACACCGCATCTGCCTTGTATAGTCGAGTTGTAGATGAGTTTCCAAAAGATGAAAAGGCTATTGACGCACAAAAACGCCTTGAAGCTATTTCTCGCACAGAACGCGAGCAAAAACTGCTGTACCTTTTAAAAATGACAGGCGAAGAATATCTTGTTTCTAGGGAAAATTACGAACGCCAACTTCGGCAATATCAAACGGAAGATATGATTGCCCTCCGCAGACAGTTAAATGCCGCAAACGCCCGTATTGCCGAATTAGAAAAGGTAGCTTCTGAAACTGTTTCTGCAAATCAAAATGTACAAGAAAATCAGAATGTGCAAAATACAAGTTCACAATCTGAAGAAACGGAAAATCCTTCTAAAGATTCCCAAGAGTCCAAAGAAAAAGAAAACCGTAGCGAAGAAATGCAGATGTTAAAAGAAAAAGCAGAATTGCTTCAAAAATTGCTTGACGAAAAAAGTCAAAAATAGGATTTTAGAATGAAGTTTTTGAATCGTACTATTTTTTTATTTACTGTAATTTTGTTGAGCATAGGTGCTGTTTCTTGTAAATCCACTAAAAAGGAAACAAAAGAAGAGCGCAAAGCACGCAAACAGGCAGAATGGCTTGCAAAAAGACAAAAAACTGATCCTTATACAGGCTGGATTTACATTCCAGAGCAAAATTTTTCCGTAACTAATGGAAATATAAAAATTTCTATGCGCGGAGATTTAGGGTCATTTTGTTTGTATGCCGTTCCACAAGTTGGTGGACAGGTGGCACTTTTGTCAACGGTTGATTCTTTTTGCACTTCCTCATTTTATGCTCAAATTGAAAATACCGAATATCGTTTGACGGATAACGTGGCTGTTTCTTCCCAAGCACGAAGAACTCCCTATGGCGCACAAATGGCATACACAATTGCAAACAAAGCCGAAATTATTGTGGATTTTAGCTTTTTGCCTTCAGAAAAAGAGAGCAGTTTTGTTGATATGATTCGTGTTACCATGTATGCGATAAATATTAGCCCTTCACCAGAACGAATTGCAATAAAGGCGATTTTTGACACAGTTCTTGGCGAAACTGCGTTTTCTCATTTTTCAACGGCAACGCGCCCATCAATCAATGCTGAATGTCAAATTTTGGATATGAAAGATGATTTGTGGCTGCGCTCAAGCAACACGGCTTCTTCTATACAATTTTTGTTAAGCGGAAAAGGAATTTCTTCGCCCTCTGCGGTCACTCTTTCTAACAAAGATTATCTTGCAAAAGGAACTTGGATTCCGCGTGTTCAGCCCGATAGGAGTTTTAGCTCTGTACTTGCTTACAATAATTCTGCACTTGGCTTAAATTGGGACGGGCAAACTGTAGATAGTCTTAAATCGCTTGTGAACGTTTTTTATATTTCAGTTGGAACAGATGGAAAAATTCCTGCTGGCGAAAATTTCCTTGAATCTCTTGCGGAAGGAAAAACGGCTTTAAGCGAAGATGTTCCTGAATATGCCCAAACAACAGATTCAGATTCGCTTAAGAATTCGGAAAATGACGAAAATCAAGCGGAAAACACCGAAACTTTTGTAAAACTTGACGATTCAAATTCGCAAAATCAAAATCCATCTTCAAAAACAATTTCAGATGTTAATTCAAAGTATATTCAAGATTTAATAGATAGAATCAATTCGCTTGAAGATGATGGTTCTGATGTAAATGATGAAGAAATTCGGCTTTTAAATGCGGAACTCGATTCTTTAATGCGATTTTTGAGGAATGAGTAATGGCTCGTAGCGTTTTACAAACCGCTAGAAAACTAATGCGGCGCAGAAAATTTGGCTATGCAATTACTCTTTTGGAGTCGCGAACACATGATTATGGCGGCAGTTTTGAATTTTACTTGGCTTTAGGAACTTCTTGCCTTTACGTTGGGGATGAGGGGAGTGCGAGTAAATATTATCAGCTTGCGCGAGAAATAAAAATTTCAAATTCTGAACTTTTGTTGGGGCAGGCGGCAATTTATCTTCGGCACGGTGAAACAGACCGCGCTTTGCAATATTATCTTGACATTTTAAATATTGACCCAAACAATGAAGTGGCTAAGTCTGCCCTGGAATTTATTAGGACGCATGGAGATTACAACACAATTTGCCAATGGAAAGATAGCGGAAAAATTGCAAAGTTTTATCCTCCACTTGGTGTAAATCCCGATATAATAAGAAATTGTATTTTTGCAGGGTTCCTCTTAGGATGTGTAGTTTCGGCTTTTATAGTATTTAAGTCCACGCCTAAAAAGCCGAATCGCTCTTTATCTTCCACAAACGAAGAATCGGAAGAACGTCAACGGGCAAAAAATGTAGAACCACTTTCTGACTTTGATGGGGGAGTTCTTGTTTACAATTTGACCGAAAAACAAATTTCGGATTCGTATAATGAGGCAATTTCTTATTGGCAACAGAATAGAGATAATGCGGCACTTAGAGAAATAAATAGAATT
>CALCEK010000151.1 GCA_937900125.1 uncultured Treponema sp.
TTTTGCTGAACAAGGCGGCCGAGGTCTCCCCGGAGGATGAAATTATTTTGACAGCGACAAATGCGGTTCAGTTTGCAATTCAAGGAAATTTGGGCTTAAAACAAAGTGATATTGATTTGCAGTCTGCGGCGCGAAGCAAAAAATATTCCTGGAATTCTGTAAGTCCTACGCTAAATGCTTCCGCTAGTTTTGGAACTGATCTTGAAAATGACCCTTCTTTTACATTTGGGGCTTCGGCAAGCATAGCACTTTCGCCTTCTATTTACACTTCAATTCGTTCTGCTGCAATAAATTACGAGCAACAAAAGCTCACTTATGATGAAGCCGTGCGTTCTGTTGAGCTAAACGTTTTGACTGCGTACTATCAGATTTTGTATGAACAAGAAAATATCAATTTAAAAAAAAATAGTGTTGAAAGTGCAAAAAAACAGTACGAAACAAATCTTGCCCGCTACAATCGTGGCGCGTTAAGCCGACTTGATGTTTTGTCTGCGCAAGTTTCTTATCAAAATGCTGAACTTTCATTAAAAGTTTCACAGTCTACTTGGGATAATGATGCCGCTTCTTTTAAACAAATGTTAGGACTCCCTCAAGATGCAAAAATTCGGCTTTCTGGTTCTTTGAGCGATGTCTTTGCGCTTTCTGAAATTCCTGATTTAACAAGCGATGATGAAAATCCGACTTTAAAAAGTTTGGAATTGCAAATTGAAGCCGCAAAAAACGCACTTTTGGCAACTAGATTTTCGGCATGGGGGCCGTCTTTGACTGCTTCTTACTCGTATAATTTTAATGTTACGTCAGAAAACGGCGTAAAACCTGTGTATGACAAAGGAAGATTAAGTTTAGGGCTTTCAATTCCGCTAGATGGCTACCTTCCTTGGTCAAATGGGGCGCAAAGCATTCAAAATCAAAAGGATACGCTTAACAAGTTAGAGCTAGAATTGCAAAATACAAAAACAACGCTCGATGTTACCGTAAAAAATTATTTGAATCAGATTAAGCAATCGCAAGAAACAATCAAACTTAGGCAAAATAGCATTGACCTTGCGCAACAAACTTATGATATGACGTTAGACGCTTACAATCACGGAACGCGCGACATAATTTCGCTTCAAAATGCTTCGGATTCTTTGGTCGAAGCAAAAGTGAATTTGATGTCCGAGGCTTACACGCTTGTTACGGCGGTTTTAAAACTTGAAAATACACTTGGACTTGAATTTGGAACACTTTTTTCTATTGATTCAAGCGATTCTAATGATGGCGAAAATGATTCTAAAAAGTAGGATGGGGGATTCAAAATGAAAATAAATGCTGGAACACTTGTTGTTATTGTTTGCGTTGTAATTACATCGAGTTTAATCGGATACACTTTTGGTCAAAAGGGAAAAAATTCCGAAGCTCAAAATGGTGCACCGCAAACTCAAGAGGGAAAATCAGGACCGGGCGGAGGAAATCAAGCTAACGGCGGTTTTGGCGGACAAAATGGCTCATTCGGTGGGCAAAACAACCAAACGGCAGTTTCTGTTAAGACTCAAGTTGCCGAAGTAAAAACATTGCATGACTATGTAAACACCAATGGCGAAATTGCCACGCAAAGTTCTATAGAAGTTTTCCCTGATATTGGCGGAAAAATTGTAAGCGTTAATGTTCGTTTAGGTTCAACTGTGCGACGCGGAGACGTTATTGCGCGAGTTGACCCTTCAACGCCTGGCACTCAATATGCAAACAGTTCTGTTTACGCGCCAGTTTCTGGGGTTATAACACAAACTCCGCTCAAACCAGGAACAACGGTTTCTACCGCAAGCACAATCACTGTTATTGGTGATGTGGAAAATTTGCAAATTTCTGCAAGTATTCCAGAACGTTACGTTGCAGCCTTAAAACCTGGCTTAAAAGCAAACATTACGTTGGAAGCTTATCCGAATCAGATTTTTACGGCAACTGTTTCTCAGGTTTCGCCTTTGGTAGACAGCACAAGCCGCACAAAAACGGTCATTTTGAATTTTGACAAAAAAGATAGCCGAATAAATTCTGGTATGTTTGCAAAAGTTACGCTTTTTACACTTGACTATTCGGGCGAAATTACTATTCCTTCGGACGCAATTGTTGAAAAAAACAATAAAAAGTATGCCTACATAGTGCGCTCTGACAATACTGCCGAGCAACGGGAAATTACTACGGGAGAAAGTGTCGATGGAGAAATTCAAGTGCTTTCTGGAATTAACGTAGGTGAAAATGTTGTAATAGAAGGAATGCGTGTTCTTGCAAATGGTTCGCTTGTAAACGATATTTCCAAAAATGGTTCAAAATAGGAGTTTTTGATGATTAGCCAAAAAACTTTACAACATCCCGTGCTTGTTTTGATGGTTTTTGTTTTGCTCGGGGCAATGGGAATTTTTACTTTGCGCAATACGGCAATTTCTTTAATGCCCGATGTTGATTTTCCAATGCTGATGATAAGTTCATCGTATACAAATGCAGGCCCAGAAACTGTTGAAAAATCAGTTACAACGCTTGTTGAAAGTGCGCTTGTTAGTTTGAGCGGATTAAAATCTATGTCTTCCACTTCTTCGGAAGGTTCTAGCATTGTTTCCCTTGAGTTTGGATATGGGGCTGACCTTGATTCAATTACAAATGACATTCGCGATAAACTTGACCGCATAGAAAACTCGCTTCCCGATGGAGTGTCGCCTTCAATTATGAAAATGGATAGCGACAGTATGCCGATTATGCGAATCGCACTTAGGGGAAATAGGTCGGCAGATGATTTAAAGGCGATTGCGGACAACACTGTTGTTGACGTTTTAGAACAGGCAAATGGCGTTGCAGAAGCTTCTTCGATGGGCGGACGCACACAAATTGTCCGTGTGGAACTTGAGCAAAATAGGCTTTCTGCATACAATTTGACACTTACTGGAGTAGCTTCCGCGCTTTCTGTACAGAATTTGGAACTTGGCGGGGGAACAATCACAGAAGGTTTTACCGATTATTCAATCCGCACAACTGGCGAATATTCAAGCATAGAGGAAATTAACGAAACTGTAATAACGCGACTAAACGGCTATGACGTAAAACTTAGCGATATTGGACGCGCTTATATGGGATATTCTGACACTACAAGCGAAGTTTACATAAATGGTCAGCCTGGTGTATACATTTCTATAACAAAGCAGTCGGGAGAAAACAGTGTTACCGTTGCAAATGAAGTTTACAAAAAAATTGAAGAAGTAAAAGCACTCATTCCAAGCGATGTAAGCCTTGAAATTATTTCTGATGACACAGAAAGTATTCGTAGCACAATAAATGCCCTTATTGATTCAGCTGTTCAAGGTTTGATTTTGGCAGTTATTATTTTGTTTATTTTCCTTTGTAGTTTTAAAACGACAATCATCATAGGAATTTCCATTCCACTTTCAATAATAATCACACTTTTATGTATGAATTTGGCAGGAATCACACTAAATATGATGACTTTGACGGGTTTAATTTTGGGCGTTGGAATGATTGTAGACGCATCCGTTGTTATGATTGACAATATTTACGCCTATCGTTCCCGCGGGGCAAAACCAAAAGTTTCTGCAATTTTAGGTAGCTCCGAAATGATAATGTCCGTTGTTTCTGGAAACCTAACAACCATTTGTGTATTTATTCCATTTTTGTTTTTTATGAAAGACCTTGGAATGATGGGGCAAATGTTCAAGGGAATCATTTTTACAATCGTTATTGCTTTGGTAAGTAGTCTTTTTGTGGCGATTTTTTTGGTTCCTGTTCTTGCGGGGCATTTTTTACCGCTTTCAAATCGCAATGAAAAACCTGTAAAAAATCCCGTTTTAATAAAATTGTACGGCGCATTTAATTTTGTTCAAGATAAAGTGCAAGCTGCGTACAAAGTTGCCCTAAAAGCAGCCTTAAATCATCGGCTTATAACGATTTTGATTTGTGTTGGCGCACTTGTAGTTTCAATTTTATTTATTCCAACAATGAGAATCAGTTTTATGACGGGCGGGAGCGACAGTAGCATAACATTGCGCATTTCGCTTCCTGTTGGAACAACGCTTTCGCAAACAAGTTCTATTGTTGGTCAAATGCAAGAAATTGCAGAAAAAGAAATTCAAGGCTACAAAACAATTATTACAAGCATCGGTAGTGGTGGACGGCGGAATTCAAGTTCGTACAGCGGCTCAATACAGATTCAGTTGGGCGACGGAGCTAATAGCGATAATGCGCAAACGGCACAGGCAAAACTAAGAAATCATTTTAACGAATTTACGGATGTTACTTTTACGTTTGGGCAGGGAATGAGGCAGCAGTTGGCAGGCGATGACATTGACATTGCAATTCGTGGCGCAGACCTTGACACTGTTATGGGCGTTGCAAACAATATAGTTTCTGTTATGGAAGAAATTCCAGATTTGGGCGAACCTTCGCTAGACACAACGAATGGACTTCCGCAAGTTGAAATAGAAATTGACAGGCAACGCGCATACAATTTTGGCGTAGACGTAAAAACTGTTGCAAATGAAATTTACGCAAGCATAGAAGGCACTTCTGCAACAACGTATCGCGAGTCTGGCGATGAATACACAGTTTACGTTATGCTTCGTCCTGAAGATAGACAAAAAGTTATTGATTTGGAACAAATTTATGTTTCTGGAACAAATGGCTTGGTTTCTGTTGCCAACTTTGCAAAAGTTGTAAAAGGTTTAGGCCCCGTTAGCATTGCGCACGAAAATCGCACAAGAATTGTCCACATTACAGCGAACATTTTAACCGAAAAAAATGCAAACCTTGTGGAAGAAGAAATCAAGGCGGGAATAAAAAATTCATTTATCGTGCCAGATGGAATTTCAATCAGTTATGAAGGTTCTTGGCAAAATATTCAAGAGCAAAGCAAACTTTACCTTTACATAATTGTGATGGCAATTATTTTGGTGTTTGGCGTTATGGCAGCAACTTATGAAAGTTTTAAAGCTCCAATCATCAACTTAACAACGATTCCTTTTTTGATTATCGGTGTAGTTTTCATTTACAAAATAACAGGTCAGGCAATTTCAATTACAAGCGCGGTAGGTCTTATAATGCTAGTCGGAATTGTTGTAAACAACGGAATTATCCTAGTTGACCAAACCAATTTGCTAATAAATCGCGGTGTAAAAATGAAAGATGCGTGTTTTGAGGCAGGTTCAAGTCGCTTGCGTCCAGTTTTAATGACGACTCTTACAACCATTTTGGGAATGTTACCAATGTGTTTTTCTTCTGACGGAAATGCAAGTATGGTTCAGCCAATTGGTCTTGCGGTTGTCGGTGGATTGACAAGTTCAACCTTTATAACGCTTTTTTTCATTCCCGTGTTTTATTCGCTCATAATGAAAGAAAAAAAGACTACAACAGGTTCTTTGCAGATTGAAATTGAAGATGAAGTTTTCCCTCCAGAAGAGAAAAAAATTGAAGGCAGAACTCCGCTTTTAGTTGAACACGATTCTCATTCTGATTCAGAAACTTCTTCGGATAACAGCACTTGGAATTGGGAAGGGGAGTGAAAAATGTATAGAATTGAAATTATTTCTAATCAGTCAGTTCAAGATGACATTATAACGGAGCTTGAAACAAATATTCCCGATGTTTTGTACACAATTCTTCCTTTGGCGTATGGTCGAGGTAAAGATTCGCGCAAACTTGGAACAACCACTTGGCCCGAAACCAATTTTGTTATGGTGAGTTATGTGCAAGATTCGGAAGTGCCAATTGTAAAGGCAGTCATAAAAGCGATAAAAAAGAAATTTCCGCGCGAAGGAATAAAACTTTTTATAATTAAAGCTGAATGACCGACTTTTGCCCCAGTGTTAGTGTGCAATTGTTCGCTAACACTGGGCTTTTTGTAAAATTCCTAATTTTTTGTGTGGATTATTGGAATTTTTTCATTTCTGTTTGGCAAAGTTGGTCGCACACTTCATTGTATTTGATTCCTGCGTGTCCTTTTACCCATTTCCATTCAATTTGTAGGGAATTGTACAATTTGTCTAAATTAAGCCACAAATCTTGGTTTAAAACAGGCTTTTTGTTTGCGGTTTTCCAGCCATTTTGTTTCCACTTTTGAATCCACTGTGTGATTCCATTTTTTACATATTGGCTATCTGAATACACAAAAATCAATTTGTTTTTTAAATTGTCATTTTGAACAATATAATCGAGTGCTTTTATTGCGGCAGTTAATTCCATTCGATTATTTGTGGTCATTTTTTCGCCACCACTTAGTTGTGTTTCTTTTTCACCTTCCAAAATAACGCAACCCCAGCCACCTGGTCCTGGATTCCCGCTACAGCCACCGTCGGTATACACTACAATGTTATTTTCTTCCATTAAAAACTCCTTTTGCAAAAAGTATAATAGAAGTCAGCGAAAAAAAAAAGTCCGCACTGCACAAAATTGCACAATGCGGACTAGGCACACCAATTTAAAAAGAAATGCTTTTAAGCGGCTTTAAGCTATTTCTCCTAATTTTTTACATTCGGCAAGACATTCATCATCTGGCTCAAGATGTCCTTTTAAGCCTTCGTCATTTACAAGATTTGCTCCTGCATTTTTAATGCGTTCTGCCCAATCTCTAAGCCACTGACCATCGCCCCAATCGTAAGAACCAAAAATTGCAACTTTTTTAGAATTTAAGCTTCCTTCAATCTTTGTAAAGAATTCTTCTACGGAATCTTCAAGAATTTCATCCCCCATTGCAGGACTTCCGAGAATTAAAACATCACTTGCAAGAACTTCCGCTTCGTCCGCACTATCTGCTGTTGCTAAAAGAACTTCCGCTCCGCTTGCTTTTGCTCCTTCGGCAATAGCCTGCGCCATCTTTTCTGTGTTTCCAGTTGTACTTGCGTACACAATAGCTTTTTTCATAGCTTTTTCTCCCTATTAGAATATGCTTTGCAGATGACAGGAATCGCTGTTCCCTTAGCCAACTGTTTGCAACATTGTGTGCTACACTCTCTGTAGAGTTTCATTTTTTTGCAAGCTTCATCCACGTTACTGTAAACTTGCCAAGATCCCGTATATTTGCTTTTTTTTCCGCCATCTTTTTCAAAAGCCACTACATCAGAAAGCGGATAGCCCAAAAAAAGACCAATTTCGTGTGGAAAAATTGCTTCGTCATTTGACAATCGAAAAAAAAGTTCAAGCAAAATTGTGTTCCACCCAGAACCTACGGGATAACCTTTACTTTTTAGATATTTCATTTGCGGAGAACCGCTTAAAGTTTTGCAGAGTAATTTTCTGTCAAAAGCAAAAAACAGAAACAGATTCTTTGACCGTTCTATAACTTGAATTTCCCGTCCCATAGCCATAAAATCTTTTGTCCAAGATGAAATTTTATTTTGTTCGCGCAAAAGACAAGATTTAGGAACAGAAAAAAGATTTGCAGGCTTAATTCCACACAATGCGGGAGCTGCAAATGAAAGAACTGTTTCGTCAAAACTCATTTTGTACTCCAAAAAAAAGCTGGGGTGAAGTTTATTTGTGGCTGTGTAAGGAGAATATTTCTTCACCCCTGCTTAATTACAATTCAAACAAGTTAGATGGCACTAACTTATGATGTTAGCATACGCTAACAATAAAAAATTGTCAAGTACTTTTGAATTTTTTTTTAAGAAAGTATGATTTTTTTGCATATAAAGGACACGCACGGTGTGTGTC
>CALCEK010000152.1 GCA_937900125.1 uncultured Treponema sp.
CCAAGTTTTTAGCAAAAAAAAGGTAAAGGGCATCTCGAAAAAAATTATCTAAAACGAGTTTTTCGAGATGCCCTAAAATTACAAATCCGTTTCATCAAGCGGGGCAATTCGATTGTACTTTTTTAAATATGAATCATCTACAGTGTTAAACTGCGTTGACCCATACTTATGTCTAGCAAAAAAGTCTTTAACCGATTCTGCATACAATTGATTTTGTCCTGCGGGATAAACCGAAAATCGATACACTCCCTTAGAAACCCGCTCTATTTTTATGCAAAATTTTTCCTCCTGCCGTAATGCAGAACGCAAAGTGCTAATGTAAGAATAAAGCGTGTTAATTTTTGCTGGAGTACATTCTTTGTAAAGGGCTTCGCAAATATGTTCAACAGAAAGTTTTTCGTTTCTGTGCATATAAAAATATTCTAAAACTTGGAATTTTGTTTCTTGGATATGATATTTTTCTTTTAATTCTTCAAGGCTGAATTTTTCGCCGCTGGCATCTAAAGCATCGCTTAATGACTTTGGCGGACAAATGCAAGAAACAAAGGGCAAAATCTGGGCGGAATTGATGATGTCTTGGATTTCTTGAAGTAATCTGAAAACATCTTCCGAATTTTCAGAGGGAAGAATACTGCCGAATTTCTTTTTATTTTTCTGAAACCAAAACACCGCGCGTTCTTCTGATTCGGGATATGGGTCATTGTAAAAAATAAATGGAATATAGCAATCGTGTTCTTTCATCAATTTATAAGGGTCAAAGGAATCAATTTCAAAAACTCGGCAATCACAAGCTAACAAATCAATTTTTTTGCTTCCGTTTTGCCTAACAGAAAGATAAAACTTTTGCGGGTCGTCAAAAATGGCAACCACATGACCTTTTTCTTGCAAAAGAGAAGCAATTCTGATGCAAACATCTTGTTGTTTTGTAAGAAAATACACAACCATTTCTATTCCTTTTTATGCAAACTGCTAGAAATAAAAAGCTCATCTTGATACCAGTCAAGGCGCAAACCAAAATATTCATCCTTATAACCATTTGAAACCGCAAGAATTCTGTAAACGCTCCCAGTTGTAAGATTCCCCACCCGCAAACGGCTAATGTCAAACCAATCGCCATTTAATTGCACTAAAAATCGCGTTTTTGCGCTTATATCTTCGCCAGTTTCGGCATCAAAGGCGGCTGTGTGGATTAAAATTCCGCGTTTTACGTCTTTTAAGAAATCTAAATCCAAATGCACTGGAGTTTTGCCGATTTCTATACTCTGCCACCAAACATAAGGACCTTCTACAACTTTTACACGATAAGAGCCAGGACGCAAATAAACTGTTTTTGTAGAAAGTCGCATTGTTGCATTTTGTGATGAAGCGACAGAAAAAACTCTTCTGCTTCCCATTACCTCTGGAATGCGGTCATTGTCATTTACAAAGAAAAAAGCGCGCGCGGGAATGTCGGAATCGGCACTTGCCGTTGCAGGAATCTCCATAGAAAGAAAAATTGGTGTATAAAAAGGGCGCAAAATACTTGCGTGAAAAACACCCTGCTTCCAAAACAAAATCACCAAAATCAGAATGCCAAGCGTAGTTCCAACTCGGTACAAAACTTTTCGCATAACGGGATTTTTTTTCTGATACACGGGGTAGGTAAATTTTCTGTCGGGGCGAATGGCACGAGCTAAATCAAGGCGAATTTCATGCTGATTGTATGGACGCAAATAACGCTGAACTTTTGCAATTACTGGCGCAATCGATTGGTAGCGTTTTGCGGGATTTGGGCGCATCATTTTTTTTATCAGCGAGCAAACAGAGCGCGGGAGCGTTTTATCGAGTTTTTCGGGGGGAATAAATTCTCCCTTTTTGATTTTCTGAATGCTTTTGGGATTCATATCGCCGGAATATGGGCGTTTTCCTGTAACAAGCTCGTAAAGCATAACACCCATTGAGTAAATATCAGCGCGTTTGTCAACCGAGCTAGAATCGTCAAATTGTTCGGGAGACATATAGGCAGGCGTTCCCATAGAAGAGCCAACCATAGTTATAGGACCTAAACCGCTTGCCACAACAGTCGGTTCATCATTTTTAGCCGAATCGCCCCTATCTTTTTCGCTACCCGCAATGCCAAAATCCGCAAGTTTCACCTCGCCCCTAAGAGAAATCAAAATATTTCCAGGTTTTATATCGCGGTGAACAATTTCTGCACTATGCGCACTTTGTAAGCCTCGGCACGCATCCAAAAAAATCAGCATGGCAAGTTGTGGCGGCATAGGACCATTTTTTTCGATTAAGCGGTCAAGCGACATTCCGTTTACATATTCCAAAACTATGTAATCAGAGCGACCTTCCGTAAAATAATCGAACATTCTTACAATATAGCGACTTGATAAATCCAAAAGAATTTGCGCTTCTCGTTTGAATCGTTCGCGGATTGAAGACGAGCCACTTTTTAGCGTGAGTTTTTTTATAATGACTTGCCGCTTGAGCGAAGGGTGCATTGCTTTGTAAACGGTTCCCATTCCGCCTACGGCAACAACGCTTAAAATTTTGTATTTTCCGATTTGTTCAGGAACTGTAGCCACTTTTTACCTCACTTACATAGACCCTACAAAAGTATAGATAAAATATCTTGTTCTGGGGAAAATGGTTTGTTTGGTTGTAAAAACACCACATTCATTTTTTCAGGATTATGAAATTGAATTAAAGCTCCGCCTTGCCTTGTTAAAAATTTTTCGGGAACAGGGCGGTGTCCGCTAAACCACAAAGGCTTTTTTCGCCGTTCTGTACTGTGGAGCAACAAAAATTGCTGGGCAACACTACCTTCTAACGCTTCGCCATTTGCTGTCCAAGTAAAATCGAGAATTGTTTCATCGTCCTCGTGATAATTAACAATTTCTTCTATTGTATGACAAATCGCGGGTTCGGCATGGCTAACACAAAAATCACTAAAATTTGCAACAATGGGGAGCGTTTTTTCAAAACAAGAAATCAAATGTAAACTTGCGTCGCTAAAAACTTCTTGCATAAAATTTAAAACCATCGAACCTTCCATTACAAATTTCATAAATGAATGGTCGCCACCGCCTTCTTTATTTTGGATATTTTCATGATTCCCTTTTAACAGAAAAAAAGATTCAGGGAAAGCATTTTTTAATTCCATAACAGACATTAGCGTTGCAAGGCTATCGTGCATTTCTTGCCGCATTGGACGACTGTTTATTTCTCCGCGCTGCCAGTAAGCAAAGGCGTTCAGCCATCTTTTGTATGCAAAATCGTTCGTTTCTGAGTGGACATAATCACCTACACACAATACAAGTATTTTCGATTTTTTAAGCGATTCCAAAACAGTTGTTCCAAGAGGTTTCCACTGTAATAGGTTTATCAAAAAATCAACTCGCGCGTGAAGGTCAGGCACAAGGATGACAGGCTTTTTTTGCGCTGTAAAATCCAAAAGTCCGCCAACCTTGCCATTTTTCGCTTTTGGGCGGCAAACTTCCGCTTCTAGCGTAGAGATGGTTGTGTCTGCAAGGGAATTCAATTCGCTTTCAGAAGGAAGCTCCATCTCATCCCGCAAAAAGAGAAGTCGATTCAGCATTTTATGCCATCACCAAATTTGCAGCCCCAACGGTCACTTTGTCACCGATTTTTAGGCGAACATATTTGTCACATGGGATTTTGCGACCGTTCAAAAAAGTTCCGTTTGTGCTATTTTCGTCTTTAAGAAAATATTCCTCGCGGATTTTCTGAATAATACAGTGATGGCGACTCGCCAATTTGCTATCAACCACTACACTGTTGTCTGTTTCACGACCGATAGTAATTTTTGCAAACAACTGAATTTTTCTCTTGTTAAACATCAAATAAGAAACCTGTTCGGCTTCACTTATGCGGTCAAGATGTTTTCCAATGGGGCTATCATTTACAATAGTCGTTTCTGCCATAGTAACCTCCGTTTATCCTCGTGGAGCTTTTGCTGGGTCGATTGGATTGCTTTTTTGGAACACCATAAAAAGAATCTGGTCAGTTCCCTTTATGCTGTCCGTTCCAGCAGTTCCAAGCGTGTCCCCAAACACCACGTAATCACCTTTTTGAACTGATATTGTACCTAAACCTGCATAGGCATAGATATGTCCTGTTTTTGATTGTACAAAAACCACCTGCCCGTATCCACGATAATTACCAACGTACATAACCGTTCCTGCCCGAATTGCACAAACCGCCTCCGAAGGACGCGCAGAAAGCTGAACGCCACTCACCTTGCCATCTGTATAGGTTACAGTCGGATTTTTTACTGGCCACACAAGCGAAGAATCGCCCTTTTTGCTACTGTAGTTGCGAGGGTCATTTGACGGCAAATCTGGCAATTTAGAACTTGCGGTATCTACAACTGTTAGCGGAATTTTTAATTTTTGCCCCGCGAGCAAAACTGAATCGGAACTTAAACCATTTAGCGTTTTTAATTCGTCTACGCTGATTCCATTGATTTTTGCTATGTGATAAAAAGTGTCGCCTTTTTGCACCGTATACACATCGTATTGTCTTGGACTTTCGGTTTTTTGCGGAATAGAAAGTGTTTGCCCAACTTTTATCACTGAACTTGAATTAAGACTGTTTGCCGTTTTAAGTTCATCAACTGAAATGCCGTATTTTTTACTGATTGAATAAAGAGTTTCGCCTTTTTCTACTTTATGAGATTGCGTTTGTGCGCTTAAAAGTGGAAAATTTACCAAAAACAAAAATATAGCTATACAAAAAACAAGTTTATGAGAAAATCGTCTACCTAACACAAAAAAAAGCCCTTTCATACATTCATATTTTCGGCAAATTTAGAAAAGGCTTTCAGTTATTCTTAGATTTTTTTGTTTTAAGTAAAGGATTTTGTTAGCCCCTGTCTAGTACGCCATTCTGCCCCCGTCATATTGAGCGTAGCGAAATATCTATTTTTGTAAGAATACATAGGTTCTTCACGGGCAAAGCCCTATGTCCCCTCAAAATGACAGATTTTCAAAAATTTGACATTCAAGTCCGATGTACTAAAAGGCTCTAAAACATTTCTGGGAACACGTCATTCATACCATACAAATGTCCAGGTTGCAAAGTGCCAGCATCTAAAAGGCGTTTTAAATTCTCTAAAGCATGAACCGCACCCATAGCAAAACCCTTTCGGCTTCGAGCGGTGTGTTTTAATTCTATTGAGTCAGGCTCGGAATCAAAAAACACCGTGTGTGTTCCTGGAACAGAACCACAGCGTGTAGAAGAAACGTGCAACTGAAAATCTTTTGGCTTTTCATGGAAAGCACCGCTCACAATTTCCGTTTTTTTGTGATTCCCGCTTAAAACCCGATTTGCAATTTCCAAAGCTGTTCCAGAAGGAGAATCGGCTTTTTGATTATGGTGCATTTCCCAAAGTGCCACGTCATATTCGTCAAAATTCGAAACAAGCAAGGCTGCCTGCTCAACGATTTTGTAAAACAAATTAACCCCGATTGAAAAGTTTGCGCTGTGCATAATTGTTCCGCCGCAAGTTCGAGCCAATTCAGAAATTCCATCTTTTTCGGCATCCCAACCTGTTGAGCCAACAACTAAAGGTAATTTTAAGGGTAACAATGCACGTATATTATCCAAAACCGCCTGTGGAGAAGTAAATTCAATGATTCCTTCCGCACCGCTTTCTAAAATCGCATTTCCCAAAGCTGATTTGTCGCCCGCTGGAATAATAACTTTTGCGTCATAAGCATAAGTGTCAACCGTTGTAACAATTTCGTGTCCTGCGCTACGAGCAACATCGGCAATCATGTGTCCCATTTTTCCGTAGCCAACTATAGCAATTTTCATATTTACCTCATTAAACTTGTTCTGACCTAAGATTCGCCAAAAAGTGCCTTGTGCAAAATGCGGACAACTTCGTCTGCCTCGTCAGAATCAACTAGCATCGTGATGTTAACTTTGCTTGCTCCTTGGCTTATCATCTGAACATTGATATTTTTCTTTGCTAAAGTTTCAAAAACTGATGCTAAAATTGTACTTGAACGAGAAACATCGCAAATTATTGTGACGATTGCCTTGTGTGCCTTTGCATTTACCTCTGCAACACGTGCAATATCTTTTAGAACACCCTGCAAATCCGCTTTTGTGTTTACCGTAAGACTCACAGAAACTTCTGAAGTTGCAATCACGTCAACAGAAATTTCCCATTTTAAAAATTGATTAAAAATGTGAGCCATAAAACCTGCGGCTCCAAGCATACGGCTTGATTGTATATCAATGAGCGTTACATCTTTTACGCAAGTAATTGCTGTAACTGGCGGTATTTTTCCCGAATGTTTTTCTACAATGATTGAACCGGCACTTTGTATGTTATAACTATTTTTTACCCGAACTGGCGTTCCTGTTTTTCGGCAGGGAATCATACTGCGCGGATGAAGAACTTGCGCCCCAAACATTGCAAGCTCTTGCGCTTCTTCATAAGTTACCTCTGGAACTGGACGGGCGGACGGAACAACGCGGGGGTCAGCGGTCATAATGCCGTCTACATCTTTCCAAGTTTGGATTTCAGATGCGTGTAATGCAGAACCGATGATTGTTGCGCTCAAATCACTTCCGCCACGACCAAGTGTTGTAATTGTTCCGTTGGAATCCTTTGCAATAAAACCTGTTACAATCGGAATTGAATCCACTTTTCCATTTGTGTAATCGGAAAGTTTTTCTGGAATCGTTTTCCAAACATCATCAAGCAATTCCGCCGCCATATAATTCGAGTCGGAAACAAGCCCTATATCCCAAGCGTCAAAAGCTTCGCTTGAAATTCCGATTTTTTTAAGGTAAGACGCCATCATCCTAACAGAAAGTCGCTCGCCAAACGAAACCAAATAATCCCGATTTCGTCGCGTAAGTTCTTTTAACATAGAAATGCCCGTTAAGAGCGTTTTTAACTCTAAAAGCAAGGCTTCTACATCTTTAGGAGAAATTTCAAGTTGTTCGGCAGTTTTTTTGTGAAGTTCTTCAACCTTTGAAAAATCAACTTTTCCCAAAACCGCCTGCTCTGCAGCTTCTAAAAGATGGTCTGTTGTATCGCCCATCGCGCTCAACACAACAATTGGGCGTTCACTTTTATACGCCTGTATAATAGAAGCAACTTGTTGAATTCGTTCCGCATTTGCCAACGAGCTGCCACCAAACTTCATTACAATCATAAAAGCAATTATAGTAAATGCGTAAACTTTGAGCAATAGACCCGCTCTGCCCGTGAGCCGCGTTTTGTTAGGCGGGAATAAAATCCACAAGCAAATCTGGCAAATTGATTTTTGACACTTTTACTTGAACACTTTGGTTTAAATCCACAGCGCAATTAGGTTTCATAAACATTTCCATTCCAATCGAAGGAATAAAAAATTGAGGAATTTTTCCACTTTTATCTACACAAATTGCTTCTCCCGTCCAAGATGGATTTTGCAGAAGAAAGACTAAAGTCCAATGGGTGTCGCTTTTTCGCTCAACTTTTCTTGCCGCTTGCGAAGCCGCATCTCCTTGACTTATGCGAAACAACATTGTGTCTTTGTCTAAAAGTTCTTTGTTATCCAAAAAAGCCCTGAGTTGTTCGTGGGCGATTAAATCACTATACCGACGTAGAGGACTTGTAACTTGGCTGTAAAATCCAAGTCCCAAACCGCAGTGCATTGACGGTGTTACACCGACGCTGCGCTTTCTCATACAACGACGCAACCTAAATTGTCCTGCAAGTCCCTCTGGCAAATCATTTGGAATTGACGATGCTTCTTGACTTACAAACGGAAAGGCGATTTTCTCTTTAAAGGCAAAACGCGCAGCTCCCTCGCCCGCTAAAAGCATCATTTCGCGAATCATTTCGGAACTTTTTGGATGAATTTCTGGCTCGATTGAAACTTTTTTGTTTTCATCAACAGAAATGTGAATTTCGGGAATCTGAATTTGAACCGCTCCCGCTTTTGTCCGTCTTATGACATTTTTTTCGGCAATGTCAAACAGGGGTTTTAATTCAGCACTATCTTTTAGCTCATCGGCTTTTTGATAAGTTAGGCGTTTTACGTTTACAAGCGTTTTAAAAACCGCACATTCTTCAACCGAAGCATCTTCAGACAATTTCAATCTAAAAGAAAGAGCACGACTTTTTTCGCTTAAACCTAGCGCGTAATCCGCAAGAGAATCTTCACTCAACATTCGTGAAGCACCTTCGGGAAGATACAAAGTGCAACCTCGGTCGCGGGCTGTTTTATCAATCAAACTGTCAGGGCAAACTACAGAAGCGGGGTCTGCAATGTGAACCCACAAATATTCGCCGTCAAACGCAACAGCGTCATCTGGGTCGGTTGACCATTCATTATCAATCGCCCAAGCCGTGCAAGAAAGTTCAACACGCTCTTCTTCTGGCGGAGATGACAAACTTTGGGAGGCAGACTGCATAGAAAATCCCCAGCGAATTGGATAGGGATTCCGCGTAATAGCCCAAATTCCTGTTTCTAGCAAAAGTCTGTGAGCTTTTTCTGGCGATTGTGAAAGTTTTAAATCGTTCATTGTGCGACTTTTGTCTGTTTTGCCAAGAGCTAAAGCTTCTACATCGGACATAAATTTGGAATCTTCGGGCAACAACTGCTTTTTTTTAAGTCTATTTAAAAATTCAGCGCGAATTTCTTGTTCGTGTTCTTTTTCATAAGCTTTTTTTTCTAATGATTTTACATCTTCCTCAGAACGCGGAGTAAACTCTATTTTATTTTCAGCAACAGTAAGATTAAAATAAACTGAATCTTTCAGCAAAACAAAAATCGCCCAAGATTCATCAGGAGAAAAATCCGATTTACAAAGAAATGCCAATTCTTCAAAATCAAGCGGAGAATTAGATGTTTCTGAATCCGAAGAAAGCAATTCATAGGCTTCTTGAATTTGACAATTACACTTTTCCTTAAAATTATCTGAATCTAAATACGAATAAACTTTTTCAAGTGAGCTAACCGCCTTGTTTTGAAGAACGATAAAATCTTTTTCGCGGACACTTTGTGTAGAAAAAACCGCAGGTTTTGTTGCGGTTTTAGCACTTACTCTGAATTGAATTGTATATTTTCCAGTTTCAGAAAAATCTAAAACTAATGCAGGTTGATTTTTATAAATTACAAGAGCTTTTTTTTCAATTTTCTCTGCTGACATAAAGGTATTTTACAAAAAAAATGCAAAATCTTCAACCTACGATTTAAAAACAAAAAACGCCAACTTAACAAACGTAAATTGGCGTCTTTTTTGTTACCGTAACAGGAAATCTATTTTGTCTGTACTTTGTCGTAACCAACAGCACCCGTTAGCGGATTAACAAGCCACGGAGCATCAATTTTTTCGCAGAGATTTTTTTCTGCATCTAAATCTTCCGGGTTTTTCGCAAAGAATTTACAGCGTGCCATGGTGGGCTTAAAGTTGACTGTTTCGCCAAGTTTAAAGGATTCTTTTGTAGAAGCCTGAACTCTAGCTACAATGCTCTGCCCTTTTGTTGCCAAGAACAAGTGGGTTTCTGCACCCAAAGGTTCTTTGTTGGTAACTTTCATCTGCATATTGTTTTCTGCAGCAGGAACTTCGCAGTACGTCAAATCTTCTGGGCGTACACCAAAATACACTTCTTTTCCTACATACTCTTTTAATGAAGCCTGTTGTTCTGGCGTTGGAGTCAAAACAAAAGAACCTTCATCAGCGACAATCTGGTCACCTTCTTTTTTGATTGTTACAGTCATAAAGTTCATTGGCGGCGAACCAATAAAGCCTGCAACAAACTTGTTGATTGGGTGATTATACAAATAAAGCGGTTCACCAATCTGTTGTACGTGACCATCTTTCATAACAACAATTTTTGTACCCATCGTCATAGCTTCAATCTGGTCGTGGGTAACGTAAATCATTGTGGCGTTAAGTCTTTGGTGCAATGCAGAAATTTCTCCACGCATTGTAACACGAAGTTTAGCGTCAAGGTTAGAAAGTGGCTCATCGAACAAGAATACTTTTGGTTCACGAACTATAGCGCGACCAACTGCAACACGCTGACGCTGACCACCAGAAAGAGCCTTCGGCTTTCTGTCGAGGTACT
>CALCEK010000153.1 GCA_937900125.1 uncultured Treponema sp.
TTGGCGTGGCCAAAGGAGTTCGCAAAATTTTTGATTTACAAGACTCCAGCATTAAAATGGTTTGATTCGGGAATTCGAGCGCAAACGGAGGAAGTGCAATATATCTCTTCTGTTGACTTCGACAATAACACCTACCAAACAGACACCACGAAGACAATAAGCAGCGTAAACACCGCCTGGGAGTTGAATGAGCGCGATTTGCGTTGCGAGGAGGCTGTGATCATGTATTTGCGCGCCTCTCAGTTGGTTATATCAATGAAGCTAAGCAGCGTAAAAGCCACAATTGAAGCCGCCATCTAATGTTTGCAATTGGTAAATATCATTTTTCCGAAAAACACTTCAACGAGGTAATCGAGGCGGGGACGCCGATGTGTTTGGCGTACCCGCAACTCCCCTCGGACGTTTTGGAGAAACTGCAAGAAATAGCAGACGGAAAGAAAATTAACAGGCCAAAAAAAAAGAGAACAAAAAAAAAATAAGCTATGATTAAGAGATGCACAGAAAATGAAATCGTCGGCAAAATTTACGGCGTTATCGGGGTTAATTGTGCCGTTACAAATTACACCATTACCCCAAGCACAGCCGAGACCGATGTCAATAATGATATTTTAACGGTTGGCGACCTGTTTTGCGTAACAGGTGGAGACGGGAACGCCTTTGCAGGGCAGGACGCACAGACGGCAACGAGTAGCGATGGCGAAACAACTTATATCGTCACAAAAGCAAAGGAGGGCTACACGATTGATTTTCCGCCGTATAAAAGTTATAATGACAAAGTCGCGGCAATTGCAAACTACTTCAACGGCGGATTATACTTAGCCGTTAAGATGAACGGCAAATTTAGAATTTACGGAGTCGCAAATGCTGGCAGAACTGAGCTTCGCCCGTTTTCTGTCAGTTCTTTGAACAATCTGTTACCAAATGGTAGATTTGGCAGCGGAACAACCTTGCCGACAAACCAATTGAGTTTTATTATCGAAGACACAGACCTCGCCGAAAATTTGGGATATGTGGAGATTAAAACCCTCGAAGAGAATACAATCTGCCACTTGTACAGTTCGGGAACGGATGCAACGGGAGCCTTGTATTCGGGGGACGTGTTGCCCGTGAACGCCGGTCTACATATTTCCCTGGCGGCTGGAACAACGTTGACAACTTCAATGTTTGAAACGACGGGGACGTTGTCTTCTGTTGTCGTCAACAATGGGAATATCGTCTTTACGCATTCAACCTCTGGCAATTACAAAGTAACTCAAATAAGCCCGATTGACGGGATTTGGACTTTTGACACGGTAGAAATTGTCGAGCCGTAGTTTAATGGGTGGTAAATGGGCGGGGGCAAAAGCCCGCCCTTTACTTTTACAAAGGATAAAAAAGATAAAATGAATTGCGAGACGATGGAAGTTGCCAAACGGTTAGCACGGAAATTAAAGAGAGAGACGGGCAATAATTATTGCGTTGTACAAATGGGCGATTGTTGGGACGTTAAAAGGGCTGTGGATTGTTACGGCGACAAGGTATTATATACAACTGCAAATGACTGACACGGAAGCGAAAATCCTTGATGAGTGTAGCCTCGTTGATTATATGTCCATTTTTGACGCGAGTCCCAAAAAGTGCGCAGTCTCTGCAAATGATATTTTGCGGGAGCTGAGTTTGTCGGAGTGGAAGCGACTGACGCGCGAGGAGGTTTTTTTGCGGTTGCGATTGATTGAAAAGTACAGGGCGAAAGATTTGGCGAAATTGTCCGATGTACTCAGTGAAAAAGCGGAGGCGCAGCAAGGACTTGAAGCAGTAAATCGTCAAAAATTCAACGATTATGTGTGTGCAGTTTTTGCAGCCGCGGGGATGCCAATAAATAAAACAATATCAATGCTGGACTTCTTATCAATAAAGAAGAATATAAAATGAAATTTAGCAAACTTTCAACGATACCATTTTACGAGACAGATTTTCAGAGAAAGAGCGAAGCGGATTTGCCAATAATCCCTCGCGGCGAGCCCTTTACCATTGTGGAACTTTCCGAGGGGTTTTCCCGACCATTTGGCGTCCCCTCAATGCCGCCGACGATGGAAATAATAAACGAAAGGACGGGC
Organism: uncultured Treponema sp.; assembly: GCA_937900125.1. Taxonomy (GTDB): domain Bacteria; phylum Spirochaetota; class Spirochaetia; order Treponematales; family Treponemataceae; genus Treponema_D. The sequence continues at coordinate 2,097 of CALCEK010000153.1, forward strand.
AAAAAAACCACGATAAGCAACATAACGACCGCGCCGTGTACATTTGTCGGGGCAATCCCTAAAACGGCGCGTCCTGGCAATTATCGTGCCGAAATTGTAATCGGTGGGAAAGTCACGGCAATCTCCGCACTTTTCAGAATCGTTGCCGACAACAAATGGGGGTGCATAATTGGAAATAATCCACTGGCACCGTATTCAGACGGGACACAATCAGTGATTGGCGGCAAATTGATAAAATTCTATCATTATTTTATGAGAAAAGACCTGTCCCTTGCCCCTATTGCTAATAATACATTTTACGATGATGAGCAAGGAACCTCTTTTTCTTTGCAGAACAAGAACTATATTAAAATACATTTAGAGGGGTATTCTGGCGAAAGAACGGCGGCGGCAATATCTTTGCTCCTGGCTGGAAGCTGGTCAATACTTCGCTATTTTGACGGTGATGGGAATGAGACCCTTTATCGACTGTACAAGTCGGGGGAAACTGCAATCGAAGCGATCGGGCGCGGTTTCGTTCAATTTTCGGGGGACTTCAACGGCAGGAGGCAGAATGCAATAAATATCAGCTGGGAGGATGCCCTTGAATATGGAATTGACTTTAATGGCACGGACAATACAATTGTCAGAGTTGACGGAGAAGCAAGAGACCGAAGAATCCCCACGGCGGTTTTTTGCCTACCATTTACCAATGTTGAAATTGAGCAAAAGAACGGCAGCTCCTTCAACTTCAACCTTGACTCCCATTTTACGAGAATTTGTTTTACGACTTCTATAATCCCCGACAACTTCGGGCGCGCGCTTGTTCGCTTGAACGTTGATGCAATCAGACAGGGGGACAAAGTAACGGAAATCGGGGACAATGTATTGTTGGCAAATATGAGTACCCCTATAGAAGCGGACTTTCCTTCTTTGAACACAGTTGGCAGAAACGTGAAAATCGGGGTTTTCACTGGTACTTTGCAATTTTCCGACAATTCCGTATTTGACAACTTGAAATTATATGGCAAACCGAGTGTTTTTTGCAAGGGTGCAACGTTTAAGAACTGCAAATTAAAAGACTATACCATTGTCGGCGATGTTGCACGATTGATAAATGTTGAACTTGACCCCGTCAGTTTTAAAGTCGTGGCAGATGATGCAGTTCTTGAAAAGTGTAAATTAAAGTACGATGTCGCAGGATATACATTCACGGCGCAAAAGTTCGTAAATTGCCGAATGTTCGGCAGTTATAATGCAGGCTGCACCCTTGATTTGATGAATTTCTCAGGCACGTTGCAAAATTCTTTTATTTATCAGAGATTGAAAGTAAAGACGAGCGCGGGGTCATCTACATTCAAAATTGACGAGGCGTCCTTGCACGGATATGTGGAAGACTATGGCAATTACCTGTACAGCATACAGAGAAAGGACGGGCGCACGATAGATAATGCAGGGGCGGCGGCAGTGGCGTTTACCATTGTGAACGGTGCGGTTGTCTTTGATTATGAGCCGAAGACGGACACTATTTTAACGAATGACGGGGCAATGTTATCGCGTGGAAATATAAAAGCCTTGTCTATTGGAGCGAGGACTCCCGCACGCCTGTTGTCCGACGTGACAATGAACGGTTTGTCTTTTTCTTTATATGGAGACCTTGACGGCGACAACCTGAACAATGTAGCCAACACGGGCGCGGCGGTTAACATAGCGGCAACGTACCTCTTGCAGTTGCTACAATCTGGCGGCAGCTATCTTAACAACATCGATTTTTCCCTTTCCGTTGACAACGACCTCCCCGCGGGTTTTTCCTATTTGCTTTTTAAGAATAATAGCAACGTCTTACAAAACACAGCGTTAACAATAAACGTAACAAACGACACAGACAACAAATTGCGGGACAGGTTACGAGAATTATATCCGAATTTTACAATAAATTAGACTAATAAACCAATGAATATAAAGCAGATATTGACAGGGCTGGGCGTGAGCACGTTTTTGCTGGCTATATTGCTGACTGGGTGCTTTGCTCAAAAATACGCGCGAAAAAAAGTGGAAGCTGAGGAGCTCAAAATAAGACTCGCGAAAGCAGAGGAACAGGTAAAGCAGCTTGATGCAGTCGTGATTGAATTGAAAGAAGTAGGAGCGAACACCGACACTATTGTATTACACACGACCGAAATAAAAGAGGTGGTAAAAGAGAGCAAGACCACACTTGATACAATCGTTTTGAAGATTGAATCTCTTCAACGGGATATTTTAGAGATTAAAAACCTGTTGAGATGAAAAAAGCCGTTTTTTTCGTGTTTTTTTTGAGCGTGTGCGCGTTTCTATGCGCGCAGGATATAAATATGCCGCAACAAGACCTCAGCGGTGTAAATTCAATTTATTCGCTTTTGGCGGTTTTAATAAGCTCAGTCTTGCCGTTTATAATTTTATTGTTAAAATTGATTTTCGACAACAAAAAAAATTCTGAGCTATCAGAGTATATAAAAAAACACGATGAGCAGCACAAGGAAGACCGCAAAGACTTCAGAGACGCAATAAACGCGAATGTAAAGAAAATTGAAAAAACGGAGGAACTTTTGCAGCGGCTGGTTGACAACGATATAAAGCAGGATAAGCGAATTTTGGAACTTGAAGTAAAAATAAAAGAGCGATGACAATTGCGGAATATATCAATACCGTTAAAAAACTTGACGGGCGCGCGCTGGCAATTGCGGCGATAGATGCAAACGAGTTCGTAATAAAGCGCGAGACGATTGATGCGTGGGACAAAGGGGAGTCCCCGTCGTTCATACCTCTTTATAATGCACACTGGGAGGGGAACGAGCCGTCGGAGGGCTACCGCCGTTTTTGGAAAATAAACCAGTTTTTTACATACCATTACAGAAAAATAAATATCAGCGGGAACACACGGAAAGAATTGAAAGTCGAGGGGGGGCGAGTATTTAGCGCGATTGACTACTGGGCGGGTATTTTGAGAAACTTCTCTTCAAATGGATTTTCACCCGTTGATTTTTCCAGATACCCGAAAACCTCTCCCGCAAAAGTCCACACGGCGGCAGCATTTTTTGAATTTATGCGGGCGGCGATGGCGCGTTGATTGTTTTTTTACGTGAAAATAAAAAATAGTTATGGCAGACAATACTCAGATAAATGAATTTTTCGACCTTGCGGCGTTCGCAGAGCAGGCGCAGATAGTAGTGGACGAAAGCGCAAAGGCAGCGGAAAAAATGCGGGCGAACTTTGCGCACGTTAGCATGAACTTGAACGCCGACGAATTGAACAAGTATGCCGCGGCGGTGAAAACGATTCAAAAGGCACAGGAGCAGGCGCGGCAGACCTTGTCGGATTATGAAAAAGCGCAAAGGAAGCTCACAAAAACACAAGGGGACTATAACAAAGACCTCCAACAACTGGAGCAGCTATTACAAGCTGAAGCCCAAAGCACGGCGGCGATGGCGGCACAAAATAAAGCACTCGAACAAATCAGAAAGAACTTGAACGTAACGGACGCGAAGTATGCGGAAACCGTGCAGAAAATAATTGACAAACAAAACGAGAATATAAAGAAAATAAAGGAGTTCCAAAACGTGGAGCAGGCGCGCACTAGTAATATAGGAAAGTACCGTGAGGCAATAGAGGCGGCGTTGAACAGCACGGGAGGATACCGTCAACAATTGGCGAATTTACGGAACACAATGGCGGAAGTTGAGCAGGCTATAATGGAGGCAAAGGACGCACACGGAGCAGAGAGTGAGGAAGTCAGGGGTTTGCAAGAAGAATACGACAAACTACAACGGAAGGCTGGTGAGTTGCAGGACAGGCAAAACGATATGCAGGCGCGAATCAGATTTTTGGCTGACGATTACGGAAAATTCAAGGCGGTATTGCAAGGAGTGCAGGCGGCGTTGGGAATTGTTTCCGTCATACAAGGGGCAACGGCGGCGTTGGGTATCCATTCAAAGGCGGTTGAAAAGACGACGAAAAACTTGGCAGCATTGATAACGATGATGCAGGGATTGAAGCAGGTGCAGGAATTGTTGAACAAGGACAATTATTTCCGACAATTGATTAAATTGTCCCCCGCACTTGATGCAGCGACGACAAAAATAAGTGTAGCATTCAAAAAAATGCTCGGGACGCTTAAATCCGTCGGCGCGTATTTGGGAGCCTTGTCTGGAATATGGCTGGGATTTATTAAGACCTTGAAAGCGATACGGAGCAATGATTTTTATGAGTTCAATAAAACGCTTGACAGCACAAAGGACGCGAGCGAGAGGTTGGCACTCTCTCAAGAATTTTTACAAAAGCAATTCGGGAATACTGAGTTGCACCTCGGCAATTTGAACGAGAGATTGAAAGGGACGGCAAAAGGGTTCAACGATATAGTAAAAGCGATAGCAGAGACGGCACTCGCGGACGCGATGGCAACAAAATTGAAAGAAGTTGTAAATAAAGCACTCGACCTTGCGCAGTATGAAGCGAAAGCGAACAAAGAACTTTCCAAACTAAGGAAAAACCTATCAGAAGCCAAAGAAGAAGCGGAACGACAGAGCAGGCAAACAACGAGCAGTAACGTTTTGGGACTTGCAGGGGGCGGCGCATCATATATCGGAACACAAACAAATGTGGACTTTGCAGAAGTCAACAAAATCAATGACAAAATCAGTGCGATAAATAAAGCACTATCAGAGCAACAAGGAGCATTCAAAAAACTTGTTGGGGAATACAAAGGAATTGTCGCAACGTCTTCGGCCGACCTTTCCGAGGCCTTGTCAGATTTATTGCAGGGGATAGACCTTTCGGGAATGGCAAAGGAAAGCGGAACCATTCAAACGAGCGCGTCCCAAACGGCAAAGGCGACCGCCGATGTAGCCGCAACAATTCAAACGTTAGGGACTGCGGTGGGAAATTTGGCAGGGAGCGGGCAATTAAAAGCACTTGCGCTTTCCCGCAATTTCACAAAGTCCGTGGCAGATTTGCAGAAACAATTTTTATCTGGAAAAATAACAATTGAAGAATACAAGGAACGCCTTGGAGAAATTACATTCCGTTCACAGCAGCAGGAACTTGTTGAGGCAATAAAGGCACTTAGGGAACAGAACGAAACCATTGAAGTGAACACAGAGGAATGGACAAAGAACGAGCTTGAAATTTCCAAACTTGAAAAACAATTGAACGATTTGAACTTTGCCAAATTTTCGGAGCATATCAAAGAACAAGGAAAGAACACAAAGACGTTTTTTGAAAAGCAGTTTGACCTTGTGCTTGAAGCAGCCAAAAGAGGGCAGGCGAACTTGGTGGAGATTACTGAAGCCACTAAAAAGACGGTTGAAACCATAGGAGACGTAACGGCACGGGTGATTTCAAACATTGAAAGTGTATCAGACACGGTTTTCAGTACGGAAAGCGCGCGCCTTGCGAGGGAGGAAACGGAGCTCGCGGCACATTACGAACTTCAACGCGCCTATATAGAGGCAAACATAACGGACGAAACGGAGCGGCAGCAGGCACTTGCAGAGCTATCGTTGGAGGAGGCTAATGTGAAAATAGAGACGGCGCGAAAGGAGGCAGAGGTGGAGCGGCGAAAAGCAAAGGTGGAACTTGCAATAACAAGATCGGAAGAGCGTCGTGTAGGGA
>CALCEK010000154.1 GCA_937900125.1 uncultured Treponema sp.
GTGCATGACGCGCAAAAAACGAGCCGAGTGTGCAAAATGCTCGATGCCGTGAAAAACGCCGAATGAGAAACGGAGGCGGACAATTGGACGAGTTGGCGATTATGGGCATGAAGTTTTCGGCGTGCCACGGTTGTTTGCCGCAGGAGCAGACGACGGCGCAGCCTTTTGTCGTCGATGCCGTGCAAAAGTTCCGCGCTACCTTCTTTAAAGATTGTCGGCAAACTTGAAAAGTAATCGATATTCGCCGCCATGACCGCGTGAACCATTTCGTGGGCAATTGTTCTGTCAAGGTAGACAATACCGTCCATATCTATTGAGCCGTTCGGATCGTCTTCGTCAATCGTATTGTAATAATGCAGATTAATTTTCAAAATGAGGTCATCGCATTTTTGCGCGGGTTTTAAAGTCGAGATGAAATTATCCCTGTTTTAAACAAAATGCTTTATTCGCTAAATCAGGTTCGCCTTAACGATTTAGGCGGGATTCACGCCTCCTTTGGTGTTACAGAAATTACTTTAGGCGAAACTGATATGGACGGCGCATACACCCGTGCCGATGGCGCACTTTACAAGTCAAAACGTGCGGGTAAAAATCAAATTCATTTTAGCGATGAATAGAAACGAGTGGAGGAAAAAATGATTGGATTACCGCATTTTCTAACGGCAGCGTCACTTTTTATTCTGCTACTTGGATTGATTTTTTTTGTATACCACATTTTTGTGCGAAAAAATGTACTTTTAAAATTAACAGGTTATCGCTTATTTTTTAGCTGCACAATTTTTGTCTTTTTTATAAGCCTTTGTTGTTTTGCCGGTTACATTTATTCAAAACCCTATCTTGATTTAAATACTAGCCTTATAGTTTTTTTTCAAACGCTCCTTTTTATATTTGTATTCGGCTGGTTTTATTGTATGCTCAAAGGTACGCAAGAAACTACAATGGAAATTTTAGAAACCCTAATTGGCGTTTTAGAAACTCGAGCTAAAAATCTAGGCGGACATTCTTTGCACGTTAGAAATTTGGCAATGCTTTTGTACGACTATCTTCCTATAAACTATCGTTCGGCTATTGATAGGGAAAGTTTGCAATTTGCAACGCTACTTTTGGATATCGGAAAACTCGGCATTCCAAGCGAAATAATCAGCAAAAATGGAAAACTAGAAGAAAGCGAATGGGAACTTATACGTTTGCACCCCGACTTTGGAATGAACATTTTACTACAAATCCCATCGTTTGATACTATTGCACTTTGGGTAAAATATCACCACGAAAGAGTTGACGGCTCTGGCTATTATCACCTAAAAGAAAATGAAATTCCGCTTGCCTCCAGGCTTATTGCGGTTGTAGACACCTATTCTGCAATTACAATAGAACGTTCTTACAAAGCTGTTTTACCTTACGAAAATGCAATTACAGAGTTGCGCCTTTCCGCTGGCTCTCAACTTGATAGAGAATTAGTTGATGTTTTTTGTTCGATTCCAATGAACAAAGTTGAGCGTTGCCTTCACGATGCAAAAGAAAAAATGCACCGCTACGAAGAATTGTTTTAAAACACGAGGTTTGTATGAAAAAACAAGCGATTCTTTTTTTGGGTGTTCTAACAGTTTTCTTTTCATGCGCAAAAGAGCAGAAAAAAAAATCCACAGAAGAAGTAAATGCTGTGCTAACGTTGGCTTTGCGTTCTGGAACTTATGCAAGCGTTATAGAAAGTTGTCTTCCTGAGTTTGAAGAAAAATACAATGTTTCTTGCACAATTTTGAAACTTGGCGAAGACGAACTCCATTCGCGCATCACTTCCGATTCTGCAAATGAAAAAGGGAGCTACGATTTTTGCATGGTCGATGGTTCTTGGATGGCGGAATACACAAGCAAAGGTGTTCTTGCAAATTTAAGCGAGTTGGGCTATTCCCTTGATGACGATATAATTCCTGCTACTACAAGCATTTGCTACGAAAATGGTAATTTGTATCTTGCGCCTTACTATGGAAACGTTACAGTTTTGCTATACAATCGGCTTATGATAAAAGAAGCGGGCTACACTCCAGAAACAATTACTTCTATCGAGGACATTCAAGAAATTTGCAGTTTTGCAAAAAAGCGGCATAATTTGGGGTTTATGTATCGTGGCGATACGGACAACAATATTGTGGTGGATTTTCTTCCGATTCTTTTGTCTTATGGTGGCTGGGTCGTTGATTCTAAAAATAACCCAACGATTGATACTGTGATTTTTAAGAAAGCGATGGATTCTTATCTTTCGCTGATAAAAACAGGACGCGCGGCAAGCAAAGACGATTTGATTGCGGCAATTTCAAACAAAGCGGCTGCAATGGGAATTGGCTGGCCTGGTTGGTACACACCAACTCGCAATTCTTCAATGGATTATTTTGCACTTACAGGAAAAGCCAACGCATACTCTACAGCGTATAACGCAAACATTTATGGCGTTTGGACAATTGGGATACCAGAAAATTCCCAAAATAAAGAGTATGCAATAAAATTGCTTGAGTTTTTAATGGAAAGCGAACGGCAAAAATCAACCGTGCAAAAAGGCGGTGTCCCCTGTAGATATTCTAGTTTGCGCGACAAAGAAATTCTTGAAAAATTCCCACAATACGAGGTTGTTTGTCAAGCATTAGAATCTGGTGTTTACCGTCCAGTTATGGAAGAGTGGAGCGATTTTTATTCGATTTTGGGAAAAGAAATGCGCTTTATAATTCAAGGTGAAAAATCAGTTGAAGACGGCTTAAAATCCGCTCAAGAAAAATTGGAATCACTTTTATCAAAAGGCAAATAAAAATGGAAAACGCTACTTCAAAAACTTTGTACCAATCCGAGCTTTTTTCAAATCGGATTTTAAAACGCTACAAACATTTACGAAAATGGGCAAGAAAAAATCGGATTTCCTGCTATCGTTTGTACGACCGCGACATTCCAGAAGTTCCCTTAGTTTGCGATATTTACACTTTTTTGCCCGAAAATATAACTTCAAAACGCGAGGCGGCAATTTTTCAAAATGAACTGAACGCGGCAATAAGCAAAAATGATTCTCAAAGTGCCACATATATTGCTTCTGAAAAAAAACGCACTTTTGTGCAAATGGCATTGTACGCCCGCCCTTACGAAAAACCTGTTGAAGAAGAAAATTTTTGGCTTAACACAATGGCAGATACTCTTTCTGAAACACTTTTGATTCCGAGGGAAAATGTTTTTGTAAAATTGAGAAAAAAACTTTCAGGAACAGAAAAAGGCAGATTGTCACAATATGAAAAATTTGATTCAGAAAAAAGCACAGAAGCCATCGTTTGGGAACAAGGGCAAATTTTTAAGGTAAATTTAAGCGACTATTTGGACACGGGACTTTTTCTTGACCACAGGGTTCTCCGCGCAAAAATCCGAATGGAAACAAAAAAGAAAGAGGTTTTAAATCTTTTTTGCTACACGGGAAGTTTTTCTGTGTATGCCGCAGAAGGCGGAGCGTATTTTGTAGAAAGCGTCGATTTAAGCAACACATATCTTGAAATAGCAAAACAAAATATGCTTTTAAACGATTTTACAGATGAATCTCGCTATGTTTTTACGCGGCAAGATGTCGTTGCGTTTTTAAAGCAAAAAAATCAGAGCAAAGACCGCCTTTACGATTTAATAATTTTAGACCCGCCAACGTTTAGCAATTCTAAAAATTCCCCAACCGTACTTGATATAAATCGAGATTGGTGTTTTTTGATAAAAGAATGTCTTTCGCTTTTGTCGCCGAATGGAAAATTGTATTTTAGCACAAACAGTCGAAGGCTTGTCTTTAAAGAAGAATTACTTTTATGCGATGAAAACTCAATTTCTATAAAGGACATAACTCCCGAAACTATCCCAGAAGATTTTAGAAACGCAAAAGTTCACCGCGTCTGGCTTATTACAAAAAAAGGAATCTTATAACACGCCTAAAAATTGATTTCCGTATAAAATTCAAAAACCTACTTGACTAAAATACTCAATTTGCGCTATAGTTTTGTCATAACACTTAACTATGCGCGACTAGCTCAGTTGGTTAGAGTACAAGCATGACACGCTTGGGGTCTTTGGTTCGATTCCAAAGTCGCGCATAGGTAGGTGTTTTTTTTGTTTTTGCCTTTGTCCGTGCAAAAAGGCGGTGTTTTTCCCTAAAATGTACATTGAACTGCTAATTGCTACTATACAGTTTAAAAGAAAAAATGTATACTAGACATAAAATGTAAAACTTCTTCGGAAACTGCTGGAAACTGCGTTGCTAAAACAGTTTCAGAATAGGTTACTTTGAAATGAGATGTTTTAAGTCGTGCTATTATAGCGACTCACTTGCAAAGCAAGTTGTAAACTCGTTGACCTTGAGCAGAAACAGGGGTTTCCGAACAGGTCTATTGTTCAGAAATAGAAAGTCTTTTGAGCAGTTCAATTTTGGGAGGGGTGCAGAAAGTATGTCGTTACTTTTTTTTGAGCGTAGCAATGTCATTCTGACGAATAAAATCCGCACACTTATGCAAAGATGCGCATACATTTTGTAACAGAACTCAATTTTTGATATGCCCCATATAAAAGGAATCTCTTAAAAATCTTAAAGATTAAATCTAAAGGATTAAATCTTAAAGATTTTGGTTTTAAGAGTTTCCCTTAAATTTTTTAAGGAAACAACATGGATTTTACTGAATTTACTTTAAATGAAAATCTTCAGCAGGGAATTACAAAGGCAGAGTACAAAACTTGTACGCCCGTTCAAGAGCAAGTTTTGCAAAATTCACTTGAGGGGCGCGACCTTTATGTTCAGTCGCAAACGGGAACTGGAAAAACCGCCGCTTATCTTATTTCCATAATTCAAGAGCTTCTTACTCGCTCGGACACTATCGGCAAAAAAGCTTTAATTATGGTTCCAACGCGGGAACTTGTAGTTCAAGTGCAAGAAGAAGCGGAAAAACTGTGCAGTTTTACAAAGCTAAAAGTTGGAAGTTTTTACGGCGGTGTAGGCTACGACAAGCAGGTTTCACTTTTAAAAAAAGGTGTTGACATAATGATTGGAACCCCTGGTCGCGTTATAGATTTGCACGAAGGCGGTCAAATGGATTTGTCTTCGGTTGCCTTTTTGTGTGTTGACGAAGCTGATAGAATGTTTGATATGGGATTTTATCCCGATTTAAGAACGCTAATAAAAGTCCTTCCTCCTGCAGAAAAACGACAAACTATGCTTTTTTCTGCCACACTCAATTCTTATGTTAAAAATCTCGCGTGGGAGTATACAAGAAATCCTGCGGAAATTACGATTGCAGCAGAAAATGTTACCGTTGAAGAAATTGACCAATTATTGTACCACGTTTCAAGCGATAGTAAAATGAAATTGCTTTTGGGAATCATTTCGCGCGAAAATCCCGAAAGCCTTATAATTTTTTGTAATACAAAACGTTCTAGCGAAGTTGTTTCAAAGCGACTTTCAAAAAATGGAATTGAAAATCAGTTCATTATTGGAGATTTGCCACAAAAAGCGCGACTTAGAATAATGGACGATTTTAAAGCGGGAAAAATTAAATGCCTTGTTGCAACAGATGTTGCCGCTCGCGGAATTGATGTAAACGATTTGGCAATGGTTATCAATTACGATATTCCAAATGAAGCGGAAAATTATGTTCACAGAATCGGACGAACAGCGCGGGCAGGAAAAACAGGAAAGGCTTATACGTTCTGTTCTGAACAGGATGTTTACAGTTTGCCAGCGATTGAACGCTATATTGGGACAAACATTCCTTCCGAAGTTGCTGAAGAAAGTATGTTTGCAGAAGACAAAAGTGCAGGACTATACATTCGTACTGAAAATTATCGGGAAGAATACCACGACAAAAGCGACTTTGGAAAAAAACGCCAAGCGGAATACGAACGCAAAAATCGCTCTTCAGGAAACCGCCGAAATCAGAAAGAGAGAGGGACTGGGCGTTATTCCGAAAAAAATCAGCAGGCTGCAAAAGAATATCGTCGCGACCGCAGAGTTTTTAACGCAGAAGAAGAAGCTTTGCTTGCAACAATGTCCACCGATGAAAGAATGAAACTTTACAAAGAACGATTCGGGGGCGGACAAAAATCGGCAAACACCGCACCGCAAAATGCGAGTGTAAAAGAAAATGCTAATTCTTCACAGCAAAAATCGCCTAAGAATCAAAAATCGAGCAAAAATCAAAAAAATAATTCAAGCGCAAAAAAGAATGTAAAAGTTCAAAATGCACCACAAAAGCAAAATGCAAAGCAGAGCGCAAAGTCAAATGCACCGCAAACAAACGAAGCGCAAAAGGTGCAAAGTCAAAATAAAAAAGAAAAAGGAATCTTAAAAGTAATAAAATCGTTCTTTACAAAAAAATAAGAACAACGGAGAAAAAAATGATTAGTGTTTCAGATTTGACGCTTAAATTTTCAGAAAAACCATTATTTAAAGATGTTAATTTAAAGTTCATTAAAGGAAACTGTTACGGCATAATTGGCGCAAATGGAGCTGGAAAATCAACGTTTTTAAAAATTCTATCTGGCGAACAAGATTATGACAGCGGCGAAGTTTCAATCACTCCTGGAGAGAGACTTGCAAAATTGAGCCAAGACCACTTTGCATTTGACGAGTATTCTGTAAAAGAAACAGTTTTGATGGGTTATCCAAAATTGTACAAACTCGGAAAAGAAAAAGACGCAATTTACGAAAAAGAAGATTTTTCTGAAGAAGATGGAATTAAAGCGGCAGAAATGGAAGCCGAATACGGCGAACTTGGCGGTTACGAAGCCGAAAATCAAATTGAGCAAATGCTTTCTGGCTTGGGGCTAGAGGAAGAATTTCACGACCGAATGATGAGCGAACTTGATGAAGGACAAAAAGTGCGCGTTTTGTTGGCACAGGCACTTTTTGGAAATCCTGACATTTTGCTCTTGGACGAACCGACAAACGGTCTTGACCTTGAAAGTATTGCTTGGCTTGAAAATTTTTTAATCGAATTTGAAAATTGCGTTATTGTTGTAAGCCACGACCGACACTTTTTAAACGCAGTTTGCACTTACATTTGCGACATCGATTACGGAAAAATCACGCAGTTTACAGGAAATTACGATTTCTGGTACAGAATGAGCCAAATTATGCAAAAACAGGCAAAAGACCAGCAGAAAAAGCGCGAAGACAAAATGGCAGAATTAAAAACATTTATTCAGCGTTTTGCAAGCAATGTTTCAAAAGCGGGACAGGCATCTAGCCGCAAAAAAGTTCTTGAAAAACTTGAATTGGAAGAACTGCCCGTAACAAGTCGCAAATTTCCATACGTGCATTTTCAGAGCGAACGGGAAATTGGAAATTTTGTCCTTACCGCAGAACATCTTAGCGTTTTGGATTCAGAAGGAAATGCTTTGTTAAAAGATTTTGCTTTAACTGTGCGTCCTGGCGAAAAAATTGCATTTGTCGGAATGGAACACAATTCAATTACCGCATTTTTTGACATAATCTCTGGAACACAAAAATGCGATGGAGCAATTGTAAATTGGGGGCAAACTACTAAACACACGTATATGGCGCGTGACAACAGTGACTATTTTAACAATGAATTAAACATTACCGATTGGCTAAAGCAGTATTCAAAAGACCAAGATGACTCTTATGTGCGAGGATTTTTGGGGCGAATGCTTTTTACGGGCGATGAAAGTCTAAAACCCGTAAAAGTGCTTTCGGGCGGTGAAAAAGTGCGGTGTATGCTTTCAAAAATGATGCTTAGTGGTGCAAATGTTTTGATTTTGGACGACCCAACAAATCATCTTGACCTTGAATCTATCGAAAGTTTAAACGAAGGACTTGTCAAATTCAATGGAGTAGTGTTGTTTTCAAGCCATGACCACGAATTCATTTCTACAATCGCAAACAGAATCGTTGAAATTACACCAAATGGCATAATTGACCGAATGATGAGTTTTGACGATTACCTAAAAGACGAGCAAGTAAAAGAATTGCGGAAAGAATACTATCAAGGAACGGACAAAAAGATTCGTTTTTAAAAACTTTTTAAAAGCTGAATTTTGACGATTTGTTTTGGAGGAATAAAAAAATGAAAAAGGCTTTAGCGTTTTTTGCTATATTTTGCGCGTCCGTTTTATTGTTTGCCGAGCGCACAGATTCAAGTGGAATGTACAAAGTTCGTTATCGCGGGGACAACATAATAATTTTAGGAACAGTTTCTGCGCCAAGCGAAAATCTTGTTTTGCCAAAGGAACTTGATGGGCTTTGCGTAACAGAAATTGCAAGCGGAGCGTTTCAAGAAAGTGAAATTGTAAGCGTAACACTTCCTGAAAATTTACTTAAAATAGGTGACAATGCTTTTTCTGAATGTTCGCGACTAGAAAGCGTAAAATTTGGAAATAAAGTGCAAGAAATCGGAGATGAAGCCTTTGAAGAATGTACATCGCTTAAAAATATCAGCCTTCCAGAATCGCTTGTAAAAATAGGCGATTATGCTTTTTTTGATTGCACTTCTCTTGAAAGCATTGTTGTTCCCGAATCCGTTGAAAAATTTGGAAGAAATGTGTTTCGTTCTTGCACAAGCTTAAAAAAAGCTGAAATTAACGGCACTTTTTCAGAATTACCCGAACGCACTTTTTACTATTGTTCCGCGCTAGAAAAAGTAAAACTTCCAGAAGACCTAATTTCAATCGAAGAAGAAGCCTTTGAAGATACCGCAATTTCAGAATTTCCGCAATTAGAAAAAATTGAATACATCGGATACGGGGCATTTAAAAACACAAAAATTACAAAAATCAGATTTCCGCTTTCCCTTAGATACATTGATTCTTTTGCGTTTTCCGACTGCGAACTTCTTGACGAAGTTTTTATTGCACGTTCTACACACATTTCTTCTCGCGCTTTTGATTTTTCACCTGTACTTTTGAACGTTTTTCGCGATAGTCAAGCCGCAAAAGTTTGCGAAACCGAAGATTTAGAATACAAATTTTTAGCTGAAGGCGATTTTGGCGATGTTGAAGAATTTTCTGACTCTGAATATTACCGCTACGAAGGTTTTTCTTATGATGATTATGACGATGAAGATTTTGCAGAAAAAGTTAGCGAAGAGCAACTTGCAAAACTTGTAGAAGATATTGTTTTGCGCGAAAATACTTCTAAAACGAGCGACATTGCCTATATTTCCTCAGATGAAGTTCATATTGGCGTTTTTTCTGATTCTGATTTTCCTGCAATTTACGAACTTTTTAATTCAGACGGAGAAACACCAAATTTTATTTATATCGTGTATGCTTCAAACAGTTCTTATAACAATTACCTTTTTTCAATGTTAGCGGAAAATTTAGAAGAAGATTCGCCTGATGAATATATTCCAGATTCTGGGCTTTCATATTTATATGAAAAAATACAAAACTATACGCTTGGCTACACAACAAAAGTTATAATCAATGAAAAAGAATACGAAGTTTTTTGTACCGACATTGATGAAGATTAAGTTTTCTTAAAATAAGTTTAAAAGTTCCTCTTCTGATTGCAATCTAAAAAGTTCATTGTGTTGTTCATCAAACAAAATCAGAAGGGGAGTTACAAAAACATTTTTTTGTTGAGCGTACAAAAAGCCTTTGTTTGTGGAAGCGTTTATTATTTTCCCTGGAATTGAAGTGTTTAAAATCGCCTTTTTTAGATTTTTGCATTTTTCGCAGGAATCTTGCACAAATAATTCCCAAGTTTTAAATGGGAGATTTTCAATTTTACACATCATCTGATTTTTCGCCTAAAGTTTTTACCTCTGTAATAAATTCTTCAAGATTATTAAAATGCTTGTAAACGCTTGCAAATCTAATGTAAGCAACTTTATCAACTTTGTTAAGCCGCCTAAGCACAATTTCTCCCAAATCCGCAGTTGCAATTTCACGAGTCGCCTTGCCACGCGCATAAGCTTCATCTTCAATTTCGGTAACAATTTGGTCAACCATACTTGTAGAAATAGGGCGTTTTTCAAGAGCACGTTCAATTCCACGCCCCAATTTGTCTTGGTCAAATGGTTCCCGTCTGCCATCGCGCTTTACAACCATAAAAGGTTTTTCTTCAATTCGCTCATAACTAGTAAAACGGTAATGACAAGAACTACACTCGCGCCGTCTGCGAATGCTTTCGCCATTTGCCATTGTTCTAGATTCTATTACTTTGTCATCTAAACTTCCACAAGATGGGCATCTCATACTCGCACCTCAAAAACTCACTTAGTAATTTTCTATTATAATCCTAGTTAAAAGTGTTTTGCAACAGGTCATTATTTTCGGTTTTCGCGCGAAAGTGCCTTTTGCCATGCTTCGTGCATTCCTACACGAAATAAAATTGGGGTAAGAATAAAAATTTTTCGGATACTGTTTTTTCCATTTCTTGCTTTCCAAGCATAATTGATTTTTTGCCAAAAAAGTGCTAGGCGAGGAATAAAAGTGATTGTAAGCGAAAGCATATCGGCAAATGGGGTAGCTGTTTTACGAGTAAAAAATTGTTCAACAGAAGAAAATCCTTCGTTAAATTCTGTAATGCTTGTAGTTCGGTAAAAAAGTGAAGAAATTTCAAGAGAAAGAGAAATGTGTAAAAACAATTTTAAAAAATCACTAGACGGGCGTAGCAGTTTTAAAAAGAAATAAAAAGTCAAAGTAAAGGTATTTTTTTCTGAAATTAAGTTTAAAACGATTGAAATTATCTCTAAAATAAAAAAGTAAGCAATAAGCGGCTTTAGCGTTGAAATTATATCTTTACGAGAAAATTTAAGAATAATTACAGAAAATAAGAGGCAAAATAAAAGGAAAATTAACGATAGGGCAGAAGGAAGAACAAATGCTAAAACCGAAAGCAATGGCATTAGTACCACTTTTATGCTCGGAGGAATTTTGTGTAAAAGTGATTTTCCTGGTGTGTACGAAAAAAAACGAATTCCTTCCATTATACGACCACTACCAAAGCATATCCTTAATATTCCTATATGAAATAACAGGATTTCTTATTCCCCAATTTTCAAGGGGCAATAAATACGTCTCGCAATCAAACCCGCTATTTGAATAAAACCTACTTTTTCTCCATTGGAAGCGGTCATTCCAATTAACTGTCTTTCATTATCTTCACTGTCCTTATCAGCCACAGAAACGAATTTACCAGGAATATATTCCAAATGCGTTACCTCCCCTGTCACGGGCGTTCGATTAACATGCACAGAAAAAACGCTCATAAAAATGCTGATACGAATTAACTTTTCATTTCCCAACCCTAGAGCCTTGGGCGGCACCATTTCTTTAATATTGCTCACCACCCCATCTGCTGGCGAAATAATCAAGTCATCCCCCTTGGTCGTCACGCGTGTCGGATTGCGGAAAAAATAATAAGAAAAGGTGCGACTTTCGTGAGAAAATCACACCCAATCTTTGTTTAGCTATGAAATTTGTGTTGTTTTTACTTTTATAAGGTGTCTACCGACATCATACGATGCCCTGCGACATCATGGCGGAAGCCACCTTCATGAATCCGGCCACGTTAGCACCCTTCACATAGTTGATGTAACCATCGGGCTGTGTACCATACTTCACGCAGTTCTCGTGAATGTCGTTCATGATGCGCTTCAGGTAGTTGTCAA
>CALCEK010000155.1 GCA_937900125.1 uncultured Treponema sp.
TGACACAAGGAGTGGGAAACTGCCGATTTTTACGATTTGGAGAAACATTAGGCTTTCAATGGAAGATACGGATGATTTTTATGACAAGCTTAAAATCACGGTAATAAAAAAGCTTGTGTGGAACGATGTTGTTTTTGCGAACGACGAGGCCGAACTAAACACGCTCTCGGATAAAATCACAAAGTTTTTGCGTTTAGACGGCGTGATTCCCTTTGATAAGAAAATCACTATGGGAAAGCCTTTCGGTTCTTCAGGCTCGTTCTCCAGTTCGTTAGGACACGTAGAAATCTCAAATCGGATTTGCAACACGCTTTCAGAAATTTCAAAAGAAAACGGTATAGGCTTCATCGTAAATGTAAGCCGTCAGGAAGATTTTATGGAAGGCGGCGGTTTCGGCTCATTTCTCCAGTTCGGCGAGGTAAACTTCCACCCAGAAATCATTCTTGACGGTCAGAAGTTGGTTTTTTCTTCTGTTGACGACATCGAAGGCTCGCTATGTTATCTTTGTCCATACAAAGATTATCTTACGCCTTATGAACATGATAATGCGCTCATAAGCGAAATAAAATCCCATGCAAGCGATTACGATTACTGGAAGAATCTTGGAGAGGAAGCGATTCTTCAAAAAGGATTCGTGCATTTTGACGAGGCGGAACGCTCGGTTTGTTCTGCAATGCTTGACTCGTTGAATAAGTATTTTCAAGTTGATTATACAGTCGATGCCATCTATGGTGCGACAAAGCAGGATAATCTCGGGCTTTGCGCCGATGTTCGGAAGAAGATTATCGAGCGTTTTTAAAAGCACAGTTATGCATCGCAAAATGTTAAACGAGCTGAAAGCTAAAGGACGATTCCGCAAGCTGCGACAGTACACACAACGAATCTTTGCGCCATAAATCTTCGCTTAAAGGAATTACGTAGTAATTCCCAATCCGTGTGACATTCCTATTCATCGGTTTATTTATCGAATGTTTTAGAAAAAAGTCCGCTATCTTGACCAAGCACTTTAAAATGTGAAATAATCTTTTTATGAAGCACGAACAGAGAGCGGACGAGCGTTTTGAAGAATTCGGCAAGGTTGAAGCTGAAAAACTCTGCGCACTTCCTGGTGTCCTTGATGACATTAGCGTAGGTGGTTGCAGAGTCCACTTTCCGCTACCTGTTACTGTTAATATGGAAGCCGATTACAGTTTGCGTATACACATTTCTCTTGGCAATCGACCGCGTTCGTTGTCTATCACTTGTCAACCGCTTTGGCAGCGTTTAAACGGGAACGAAACTGAGGTCGGCTTTAAGATTTTGCCTTCCATTGATACACCGCTTTTAACAGAATATCTAAATAATTTGCAATCTCGTTCTCAACCTGATTTTGACATTGGGGATTTGCTTGTTGATTCAAAGGCGAGTTTTGTGGGCTAAGTTTTATGTCATATTCAATACAAAAATTGCCTGGAAAAGCTTTTCTTTCTTTTCCTGAACAATACAATGATTTGCTTTTAGAATGTGAAAATAGACTTAAAGTGAATTTTTTAGATTCAAAACGATATGGCGATGTCCTTTATCTTCCAAACATTGATTCCGAACTTGAACCATATTGGGCGCGTCTTGTGTTTAGAGAACCATTTTTTATCACTTTTGATTCAATAGGCGATATTTCAAAGGCGTTAAAGTCGATTGCGCGTTTGTGGACACCATATTTTTACTGTTGCTTTAGGCGCGGGTCTTTTGTTCAAGAAAAATTGCCATATATTTCACAAAAAAAGCGAATTTTCCCCTGTGAAATCCCAAGTTCTCCTATAGGAATTTATACATTACTTGACGAACACACCGCACTTTGTTCTGCAAAAACATCAAGTTTTCTTCCCGCAGGAAAAATTGAATTTATCGAAGACCATGAAAATCCGCCAAGCCGTGCTTACTTAAAATTACAAGAAAGTCTTTGTTTGGCGCACCATTTTTTTTCTGTAGATTTTCCGAGCGATTCTACAAATTGTTTTGAGGCTGGAGCTTGCCCTGGCGGTTGGACATGGGTTCTTTGCGGATTAGGAAGCCACGTTTTTGCCGTTGACCGAAGCCCTTTAGCGCAAAGTTTAATGGAAAATCCGCTTGTTACTTTTTTATCGCATGACGCTTTTACCTTAAAACCGTCTGAAATTGGAAAGTGCGATTGGGTGTTTAGCGATGTTATTTGTTATCCTGAACGACTTTTAAAATGGGTTAAAGAATGGCTTAAAAGCGGACTTACAAAAAATATGATTTGTACAATAAAAATGCAAGGGGCTGTCCAATGGGATATTGTGTCGGAGTTTGCAAAAATTCCGTATAGTCGCGTTGTACACCTAAATTATAACAAGCACGAATTAACCTTTATTCATTGCAATCCGAGCTCCTAAATATCGGTTAAACGATATGGCGTTGCTTGATACACGTAATAATTTAGCCAATTTGAATAAAACAAATGCGCGGTACTTCTCCATTTTGAAACTATCGGTAAATTTGGGTCGTCATTTGTAAAGTAGTTTTCTGGAATGTCGATTTTTAGTCCCTTTTCCTTATCTCGCATATATTCCTTAAAAAGCGTGTCAGAATCATATTCAAGATGACCTGTCATAAAAATTGACCTTCCGTCGTTTGATTTTGCAAGTGTGACTCCTGTTACTGAAGAATTCGCAAGCAAGGTCAAATTTGGGCATTTTACAATATCTTGCGGGAGAATTTTTGTGTGCCTTGAAGTTGGAACGGGAAAAAAATCATCAAAACCGCGCAAAAGTGGCTCGGTTGGAACAATCAATTTGGAATAATAAATTCCAGAATATTTTGTGGCAGTAAGATGTTTTTGTATTCCGTACAAATGATAAAGTCCCGCCATTGCCCCCCAACAAATGTATAGCGTACAAAATACATTCTTTTTTGCATAATCCATAATTTTGCACAATTCCGACCAATAATCAACTTTTTCAAAAGGAAGTTGCTCAACTGGCGCACCTGTTATTATCATTCCGTCAAATTTTTTTTCGTAAAGTTTTTCGGAACTCATATAAAACCGTTCAAGATGCTCAGGGTGGGTATGTTTAGAAATGTGTCCTTCAATTTGTATAAGAGAAATGTTAATTTGTAGTGGCGTATTTGAAAGTAACCTTAAAAGTTGAGTTTCAGTGTCCATTTTTGTCGGCATTAGGTTTACGATTGCGATTTCTAGCGGACGAATATCCTGCTTAGAAGCGCGTTCTGGTGTCATAACAAAAATATTTTCTTTTTCAAGAACTGTCCGCGCGGGTAACATTGAATCTATCTTAATCGGCATTGCTTCCTCAGTAAAGAGAATCTCTAAAAAGTTTTAGAGACGGCTTTATTGTAGCATAAAGTTATTTGTGATACAATGCGCGTAGGAGATTTTTCCATGGGAATGAAAGTTGACCGCAAGGCTGCAATAAAAAAGTTGCGTTCATTTGTTTTGCCTCCACGGGCGGATATTGAGCATTTTAGAGAAATTTTTGATAAAAAATTTGAAACTCAGTTTTTGCCGAATAACATTGAATTAGTCGAAACAGTTTTGGGGGGCATTCCTTGTGATATTTTGATTCCTGAAATTTTTTCTTCGAATCGAACTTTACTATACATACATGGTGGTTTTTTTGTTGCGGGTTCACGCCGTTCGTATCGCTCTTTTTGCGCATCTTTTGCTAACACCGCGTGTTCTCGTTTAATTGTTCCTGAATTTCGTCTTGCGCCAAATCATCCTTTTCCAGCTTCGTCCGATGATTGTCTTTCGGTTTTAAAAAGCATTTTTTCAGATAAGGGCGATGTTGTTTTGGTTGCAGATGGCACTGGTGCGTCAATCGCTTTGTCACTCATTTTAAGATTAGATTCAGAACAGCGCAAAAGAATCCGCGATATTGTGCTTTTTTCTCCCTGCATAGATTTTTCTCCTAAAAACGCATTTTTAAATTCTCGAAAAAGTGATGAAATTATTTCTACGGAATTTTTGCATCGTGTTGTTGACTTGTACACTTATGAGTCAAATTTGCAAAATCCGCTTATTTCTACTTTGGAGGCAAGTGAGAATCAGCTTGAAAATTTCCCTCCAACGTTTATTCAGTTGGGCGAAAAGGAAATTTTGTTAAAGCCAACTCAAGAATTTTGCAAAAAATTGACAGATTTTTCTATAAATTGCACTCTTGACGTTTGGCAAGATATGATGTTTATGTTTCAGCTTGCAGATGAATTTTTGCCCGAATCTCATTTGGCACTTGAAAAAGCAGGTCAATATGTTCGTCGCCGCGAAGAATTGACTGCCGAAGAAAAAGCGGAACGTTTAAAAATTCTTAAAAAAAATGACATTGGCGACATATAAAAGGAAACGAAAATGGAATTGCTTTCACCTGCGGGAAATGTCCAAAAACTCCGCTATTGTTACGCTTACGGTGCGGATGCCGCATACATAGGCTTAAAAAATTTTTCTTTGCGCGTAAAAGCGGATAATTTTTACGAAGACGAATATGTTAAGGTTTTAGAGCTAAAATCACGTTTTCCAAACAAAAAATTGCATTGCGCATTAAATATTTCTTTTCATAATGAAGAAATAGAGCGTTTTAAATCAGAAATTCCCTATTTTAAAAAATATCCCATTGATGCCTTTATTGTTCAAGATTTAGGACTTATTCCAATTTTGCAAAAGGAATTTCCGTCCTGCGCACTTCATCTTTCAACACAAGCAAGTTGTATGAACAAAGAAGCCGTAAAAATGTATAGGTCTTTGGGGTTTTCGCGGATTGTCATGGGGCGAGAAGCAAGTCTAAAAGAAATTGCCGAAATAAAATCAGCCGTGCCAGAAATGGAAATTGAATGTTTTGTACATGGCGCAATGTGCATAGCGTATGCGGGACGGTGTTTAATGAGTGCGTACTTAAATGGGCGGTCGGCGCAAGAAGGATTTTGTTCTCACACTTGCAGGTGGGAATATGATGTTATGCTCGATTCTTCGGCACTTGCACAAAGTGGGAATCTTGCTTTGCGTGAACACAAACGCCCTGATGAATATTTCCCTATTTACGAGGGGGATAATTTTACCGCAGTTCTTTCTTCAAAAGATTTGTGTATGATAGAACATTTAAATGACCTTAAATTAGCTGGCGTTGATTCTCTAAAGATTGAAGGTCGTATGAAAAGTGCGTATTACGTTGCAACAATTACACGCGCATACAGGAAGGCCCTAGACGCTTTAGAGGGCAAAATCAGCGCAGAAGAAGCAAATCCCTTTGTTGAAGAATTGTATAAAGTGAGCCACAGACCATTTTCTACGGGATTTTATTATGGTAGGGCCGAGGCGGACATTGCTGCAAGTGGTGCAAGCGAAAGTTCTTACGATATTTCTGCCGAAATAGAAGAGCTTCTTACAGAGGATGAAAAAAATGCGATTTTGCAAAAGGCAAATGAACTTTCTAAAGCGCGAAAACGTGAATACGATTCTCTTGTGCCACAAGCAAAAGCGGCTTTTGACCGAAATATAAAAAATAATCCTGACCGATTTTTGCCTACAACGGAAAATCATAACACTTGGCAAATGTATAGTCTAAAAGTCCTAAATATGATTGATTCTGAAACGGAGCTTGAATTAGTTTCGCCAAACTGCGCATCTGTAATTCTTAACAAAAACGACTATCGTTTAGTAAATACTGCTACAGGGGAGGAGTATAATTGGGTGTGTGCTGACCATAGTTGTGTTCTCTATACATCTGTATGTGTTCAGGAATATTCACTTTTACGCGCAAAATGCAAAAGAAAAATCTAAGACCCGTCTATGCTGTCTAGTCTGTTATTCTGCTCCTCGCAATGTGTGAAGAATCTCGGTTTGCCACGCAAACACTAGATGTTTCGCTAGTAGCACTATGGCATCGCCTGGCGTTGCCTAGCTTTGCCTGGCGTTGCCTATTGCTCAATATGACATAAAGGCAAAACATACATTTTGTAACACTTTCGAAGTTTAAGCCTACTAGAATCAAATTCCCTAATAAGCTATAATAAAAGTGAGAAATTGGCGAAATCCACCCCGATTATTCGGAGCGCACTATGTGCCGCGCAAAAAGGAGGAATCATGCAGCCGACGTATGTAGAAACTGATCCGCAAAAGTTGATTGATAGTTTTTTTGCAGAATCTGAAGGTCGTTTTTCGGCGGAAGATGAAAAAAAAATCAGAACTGCATGGAATTATCTTTTAGAAAAAACGGGAAATCTAAAGCGCAAATGCGGACTTCCATATTATTTACACCCAATGCGTGTTGCAAAACTCTTAAATCAAAGCCAGCTTGACGCAGATACGATTATTGCGGGATTTTTTCACAATATTCTTGAGGTTGATAGCAATTGTCTTTCAGAAATACGAGAATTGTTTGGGGATTCTGTTGCAAACATTTGTAACGGAACGGCAAAAATTACAAGTTTAAAAATAAACAGTAAAACTTTGCGCGAGGCTGATTCAATTCGCAAAATGCTTTTCGCAATGGTTGATGACATTCGGGTTATTTTGGTAAAACTTGCCGACCGCCTTGACCGAATGAGAAATTTGCGTTCGGTTTCTCCAGAGGCACAACGCGCTGTTGCAAAAGAGGTCATAGACATTTGGTGTCCGCTTGCAAGCCGTCTTGGTATGGCGGATGTAAAAAGCGAAATGGAAGATTTGAGTTTAAAATATTCGAACCCAGAAGCTTTTCAGCAGATAAAAACGATTGTTTCGCAAAAAAAGGAAGAAAGAGCGGAATATTTAAATACTGCGGTAAAAAAAATTTATACCGCAACGGAAAAAGCAGGAATCCAAGTTTCAATTACAAGTCGGGCAAAGCATTTTTATTCGATTTACCAAAAAATGCGAAAACGAAATAAAGAACCAAGTGAACTTTACGATTTGCTCGCCCTTAGAATCATTTGCAAGGAAACAAGTGATTGCTATACACTTGTAGGGATTGTTCATGGTTTGTGGAAGCCGATGGACGGGCGTTTTAAGGATTACATCGCAATGCCAAAGGCAAATGGCTATCAATCTTTGCATACAACCGTCATTTGTGAGGGAAAACCGCTTGAAATTCAAATCCGCACGGAAAATATGCACACCATTGCGGAACACGGGGTGGCATCTCATTGGCTGTACAAAAAAGGCACAAATCATGACATGGTTAAAGCTGAAAATTTGAGCATAATAAATCAGCTGAAAAAACTCCGCACCGAAAAGTTGAACGATGAAGCGTTTTTTAACGAATTGAAAAATGAACTTTTAGGCGATTCTATTTTTGTTTTTACACCGAAGGGCGATGTTAAAGAATTACCCGCAGGGGCTAATGCAATTGATTTTGCATACGCAATTCATTCTGCGGTTGGAGAAAAAATTGTTGGCGCAAAAGCGGATGGAAAAATTATTCCGCTAACAGTTCCATTAAAAAATACACAAATTATTGAAATTCTTACGAATCCGCAAGCTCATCCAACTCAAAGTCAATACAAAGCGGTAAAGACAAGTAAGGCAAGGCAAAAAATTCATTCTTGGCTTATGGAAAATGACCCGACTTTTGTTGACAAAGATGCAATCGCCAAGCGGGAAGCAGAAATTGCGGCAAATACCCTCCATTCTCAGCAAATTGCGGAACAACGTGCGCAAGAAGGACGGCATCGCAAGCACAAAAAAGATGAAATCAATTACACTGGGCGCATTCGCATTGACGACACAACAAATTTTTTGGTAACAATTGCACAATGCTGCAACCCAAAACCTGGCGACCCCATCGTCGGCTACGTTAGCAGAAATAGGGGAATTACTGTTCACGAGGCAAGTTGTCTTACATTTTTGAGGATTCCGAATATTGAAGAGCGGAGTGTTCGCGTTGAATGGGATACAAGTCCAAAAGTTCACGATGAAAAAGAAAATGCTAAAGAAACAAAAGTAAAGGAACACGCAAAAGAAAAATCAGCGGAAAAAACACGATTTCCGCGACAACGCTAAGGTTTTCTTCCTTCAATTACACGTGGCTTTTTTGCAAGGTCGTTGTGTACTTTGATGTCGATAAATCCGTTTTTTGCAAAGATTTCTGTAGCTTTTAAGGCATTATCTTCGCCCGCTTCAATAAAAAACATCCCTCTAGGATTTAAATGACTATATGCTTGACGTGTTAAGTTTCGGATTATTTGAAGTCCATCATTTGAATTTGATTCTCTTCCGTTTAAGTCAATGTCGCCATTTAAAGCTAAAAGTGGCTCGCCACGCCCATCTAGCAAAAGTTTTTTTGCTTCTGCTTGTGGAATGTATGGTGGATTTGAAACTATTACATTGAATTTTGCTGGAACTGCTCCAAAAAGGTTGCTTTGCAAAAATTGCATTTTGCTTTTTGATTCTTTTAATAGCGTTTTTGCGTTTTGTTTGCATACGCCAAGAGCTTTTTCGCTTATGTCTACAAACGTGCATTTTGGAATATTTTCTACGGGGAAAATTTTATTTTCTGAAATATAACTTAAAATGCTAATGCCAACACAGCCACTTCCTGTACACATATCGCAGATTGTAATGGCCTCGCGCTTTTTTGACATTTCAGAAAGATTTTGTATCAAAAGCTCAACAAGCAACTCGGTGTCTGGCTTTGGAATAAGTACGTCTTGCGTTACAAAAAAATCTAGCCCAAAGAATTCCTTGTGATTTGTTAAGTACGATACGGCAATTCCTGTAGAACGCTTTTCAATTAAAGAAATATATAGATTTTTTTCAGTTTCGTTTAAGTTTTTGTCCCGCTCAAAAAGCAACTTTGTTTTATCCATGCCCGTTATGTGCATTAACAAAACATCGCAATCCAAAAGCGGGCTTGAACTTATCCCATTTAGCTTGTTTTTTCCAAAGTTTTTAGCTTCTTGAATCGTCATTGCCTAAATCGCTTACATCGTTTAGTTGTTCTTCTTTTGCATAAACGTTTAGAGCGTCAAGCATATCGTCCATATTTCCCATCATAAAACTAGGCAAATTATGCACAGAAAGATTTATGCGATGGTCTGTTACGCGGTCTTGCGGATAATTGTAAGTCCGAATTTTTTCGCTTCTAGCTCCGCTTCCAACCATGCTTTTTCTAGCGTCCGCTCGTTCCGCTTGCTTTTTGCTTTCTTCAAGGTCAAACAAACGCGCCCTTAAAATTTGGAATGCCTTAGCTTTATTTTTATGCTGAGATTTTTCATCTTGCTGAATTACCACAATTCCTGTAGGAATATGAGTAAGTCTAACGGCTGAGTCTGTGGTGTTTACGCATTGCCCGCCAGGTCCACCCGCACGCATTACGTCAACTCGCACATCTTCGGGTTTTATGTCAATTTCAGTTTCGTCAGCTTCAGGAAGAACGGCAACCGTTGCCGTAGAAGTTTGCAACCTACCTTGAGCTTCTGTTGCAGGAACTCGTTGAACTCGGTGTACACCGCTTTCCCAGCGGAGTGTTCCGTAGACAAATTTTCCGCTAATAGAAGTAACAATTTTGTTAAAACCGCCAACTTCCGTTTCTTGCGCTTCCATTGTTTCGGTTTTCCAACCTTTTCGTTCGGCTAAATGCGTGTACATTTCCCACAAATCGCGCACAAAAAGCGTTGCCTCATCGCCGCCAGCGGCACTGCGAATTTCCAAAATGATATTTTTTTCGTCTAATGGGTCAGGCGGAATCAATTTAAGTTTAATTTGTTCTTCAAGTTGAGGTTGTTTTTCTTCAAGTCCGCGCAATTCCTCGCGAGCCATTTCTTTCATTTCGGCATCGTCTTCATCGGTAATCATTTTTTTTGCGTCTTCAATGCCAGAAAGAATTTTTTTGTATTCAGCGTACAAATCCATTAAAACCGACAAATACTGATTTTCACGCATTGTTTCCTTGTATTTTGCCTGGTCTTTTAAAAGATTTGGGTCTGCAATTAAAGCGGAAACTTCTTCATTCCGCTTAGAAAGTTCTTCTAATTTTTTGAGTAAATCCATATTTTCATTATAATTATTTATATTTTTTCTGCAACCATTACAAAAAGCGGGTTTTTATTCGGATTTGGGGGCTTTGCCTGAAAATATTCCTAAAACTAAAGTAATCGCGCTAAAAAGTAAGGTCATAAAAAGGCAGGGGAAAAAAGTAAAAATCTGATAATACCAAAGAATTTCTACGAATGAGGGAAAAATCAGCGAAATAAAAAATAAAATTAGGGAAAAAATGATTTGTGCCGTATTTTTTGCTTTTACACTTTGTCTTAACCATTGAAGCGAAAAACTGAGGGACAAACAAAAAAGTATAAGAAGAATCGGTTTAAAAAAAAGTGTAAAAAAAGAAAGGGAATCTTCGCTGATTAAAACTTGGTATGGCAGGTAGATGGCAAAAAAACTTGACAAAAGCGGAAAAATTGCTTTTAGCTTATATTCAAGTTTGTCACGAGAAAAAATAAAAAATAATGCTTGTCCGCAAACAAACGGAATTATACTATATAGAATAAAAATGTGCAAAAATGAGCGGAATACGTTTTCTGTCCAGATAAAATTCGAAAAATAAAAAAACTCCAAAATAATACACAAAATTATTGCTGGAATTGAACCAAATAAAATCGCTGGAACAAAGGCTTTTGCCGAATAATTTTTTTGTGCATTTATAAAACAAATAATCGAAAGCGGAAAAGAAAGCAGTAAAAACGCAGTCATAGCTAAAAGACTAGCATATAGAAGATTTTTTTTCAAGAAAAGTGCTTGTCTTTTGCAAAACAAGCACTAAAATAAAACTTTACAAACGGCTATTAGTCAAAAGCGTGTCCCGCAGAACCCATCACTTCGATGTTTTTGCGAGCATACATCTTTTTGAGTTCTTCGCGAGCAGGGCCTAAATACAAGCGTGGGTCAAACACGTCAGGCTGTTCAGTAAAGGTGCGGCGAATTGCGGCTGTCATTGCAAGGCGTCCGTCTGAGTCTACATTGATTTTGCAAACGGCACATTTATACA
>CALCEK010000156.1 GCA_937900125.1 uncultured Treponema sp.
CGGCAAATTCTACATCGTGGAAATCAAGGGCGAGAACCTGATTGACAAGGCAAGCACACAGGCAAAAGTCCAGTATGCCCGCGAGATGTACCAGAAGAGCGGCTTAGAATATGTGTTCATTCCGTCAAAGTACGCGGATATGATTTTGCAGGAATTTATGAGGGATTCTGACAAACTAAATCTGTTTGAAGAGAAGAAAGCCACGCATTACACAATTCCAGAAAATTACGGACTGCAAAATGTGGCAGAGCCAAAAGCTCCCATGTACGGAAAATAAAAAACGCCAGCCCTAGCAACGCTTGACGCTCAACATGAAAAAGCAAGGCAAAACATACGTTTTGTAACTTTTACAAAACCTGATTTTCCGTAGGAAAATCGAATCCGTGTGACAACATAGTAGAATCAAAAAACCTCGCCACAAAAAGCGAGGTCTTTTTTAAAAAAGCAAATATTTGTGTTGTGTTACACTGAAAACTTTATTTTACAGAATCTGCTGTTCCAATAAGGCACATCCATTCAGCTTCAGCACAGAGCGTATCTCCTACAAAAGCTTTTCCCGACTGCTTTAACATCCTAGAAGAAACTCTCAAATTTGTAACTTCCATTCGAACAGTGTCGCCAGGACGAACTTGATTTCTGAATTTTACCTTGTCAACTGATGCCAAAAAAAACAATGCGCCTTCTGGAAGTTTTTTTTGTAAACTTAAAGCCGCACCGCCCGCCTGCGCCATTGTTTCTATAAGAATAACGCCAGGAACGACAGGATATTCAGGAAAATGTCCTTTAAAGAAAAAATCATCTTCTGTGAATTTTCTTGTGCAAGTACACGTATTTTCGTCATAATGTTCAATGCTGTCCACAAACAAAAAAGGTTTTCTGTGTGGCAAAAGACTTTCTATATCAGTAAACGCCATTTTAATTCACCTTTTTAAAAATGATGATTCCGTTGTGACCGCCAAAGCCAAAATTTCCACTCATTGCAACATTTACAGGAAGTGAAATTCCCTTGTTTGGAGTATAGTTTAAGTCACATCCGCCCTGCACATCGGGATTTTCTAAGTTTATCGTAGGCGGAATAAAGCCATCTTGAATTGCTTTTACGCAAAAAAGCGCTTCTACCGCACCTGCAGCACCAATTAAGTGCCCCGTCATACTTTTTGTAGACGAAATATCCAGGCGTTTTGCATACGTTCCAAAAACTCGCTTGAGCATATTTGTTTCTGCCCTGTCGTTTACGCCCGTTGCAGTGCCATGTGCATTGTAATAGGTTACATCTTCTGGTTTTAAATTTGCATCTTTTAAGGCAATGGTCATTGCTTTTGCGCCACAAACTCCATCTGGATTCGGGGCAGTTAAATGATAACCATCGCTAGAAGCTCCATAACCTGCAACTTCTGCGTAAATTTTTGCTCCGCGAGCTTTTGCGTGTTCATATTCTTCAAGAACAAGAATTGTCGCGCCTTCTCCCATAACAAAACCATCGCGCTGTTTGTCAAAAGGTCTACTTGATTTTTGCGGTTCGTCTACCCATTTACTAGAAAGTGCATGAAGCACATTAAAGCCAAGGTTAGCATATCCACATTGAGTTGATTCAGAGCCACCCGCTAAAATAACATCGTATCGCCCCGCACGAATTTGGTCAAAAGCATTTCCGATTGCATCTGTTCCAGAAGCGCACGCGGTTGCAATAGTGTGTGTTGCCCCGTGCAAACCAAAAGCCATACTTATGTTTCCAGCTCCTTCATTCGGAATCAATTCTGGAATTGTCATTGGTGGCATACGAAGCTGATTTGAATCAAAATAAGCTTTCATTGTGTTTTCGGTAACTTCAAGTCCGCCGATTCCTACGCCAAGATAAACGGAAGCATTTTCAAGAACTTCAGCATTTCCCATAAGAGAAGAATCGTCTAACGCCATTTTTGCCGCTGCCACCGCATATTGTGCATAATGCGCCATTTTTCTTGCCGCAGAAGCGTCCATATAATTTGCAGGTTCAAAATTTTTTACTTCAGCTGCATATTTTACTTTGAACGGCGTATTATCATAGCGAGTAATAAGTCCAATTCCACTTTTGCCTTCTTTCATTGCGTTCCATGTTTCGTCTGCTGAATTTCCAAGCGGAGAAACACAACCTAATCCTGTAACAACTACTCTGCGCATAAAAACTCCTATTAGCCCTGTTCAGAAATTTTGTTTCCGACAAGATTTATTGTTTAGCTATTGCTTGTTGTATTTTTCATTAACATCCCATTCCGCCGTCAACACCAAGAACTTGCCCTGTGATATACGAGCTCATATCACTTGCCAAAAAAAGAGCCGCTTGAGCTACATCTTCTGTTTTTCCTACACGTTTTAAGGGGATTTGTTCAATCCAAGAAGAACGGATTTCTTCTTTTACAGCCTGCGTCATATCGGTGTCAATAAAACCTGGAGCGATGCAATTTACTCTCACTCCCCTACTGCCAACTTCTTTTGCAAGCGATTTACTGTAGGCAATTAAGCCACCCTTGCTTGCCGAATAATTTACTTGTCCTGCTCCACCGTGAAGCCCCACAATGCTCGACATATTTATAATGCTTCCAGAACGCTGGTGAATCATATCCATGCTGACAATTTGGCAAATCAAAAAAACAGATGTCAAATTTACTGCAAGAACATCGTCCCAATCCGATTTTTTCATACGAAAACTCAAAGTGTCCCGCGTGATTCCTGCATTGTTTACAAGAACATCAAAATGCCCCGCTTCGGAAAGTGCGTTTTTTACAACCGCACACAATTCATCTTGATTTGCACAATTTGCATATATCTCGTGAAACGCAGTTTGGTGTTCGCCCGCAAACGCTTCCAATTCGCTTTTAGAAGCACTCTCGTGCGTACAAAGTCCCCAAACTTCAGCTCCATTTTTTAAGAATTCTTCAACAATTTTTTTTCCGATTCCTCGTGAAGAACCTGTAACAAGTGCTTTTTTATTTTCTAGCAAAACCATTTTTTTCTCCAATAATACAATAGACTTGTTCGATAACTTTGTAAAATTGTAACACGACTTTTTACAAACTCGCAATGCTTTCTGCAGTATTTATTGGTAAAGAAGCAAGTTTTGCCCCGAATTCTGTTTTTCCCCAAAGTCCTGTAAGTACAGCTCCAGGTCCGACTTCCAAAACATTCCATTCAGAATCATTTTCAGATTCAATTAAGGAAGCTAACACGGCTTCTTCGTCCGTCCACAAGACCGAATGAGTTAAATGTAGAACTGCCGCATCTTTAATTTCTGCCCCAGACAAAACCTGTTTTCCTGTAACATTGCTAAAAAGCGGAATTTTTGGGTCAGAAAAACTAACGTCCGCAAGAAATTTTCCAAATTCGTCGGCAGCAGGCTGCATAAGCGGACTGTGAAAAGGGCCTGCAACCTTTAATTTTACAACTTTTACTCTCGCAGAAATTTTGCTACCCTCTTCTGCGCAAGCTTTTTCTAAAGCATTAAGAGCGTCAAATGTGCCGCTAACGACTGTTTGTTTTACGGAATTCATATTTGCGGCATAGGCGTTTGGAATTGAGCTAACAATTTCTTTAACTTTTTCGGGAGAAAGTCCAATTACCGCGCTCATCCCTGGTGCATGACCTGAATTTTCTGAGGCGATTTGTTCACAAACTTTTTGCATAATGAGTCCGCGTTCTCGAACAACTTTTACAAGGTCTTCAAAAGAAAGAACTCCAGCTGCGTACAAAGCAGGAAATTCTCCTAAACTAAAGCCCATTGCAGAAGAAGGTTCAATTCCTTTGTCCTTTAAAGCCGCCATTATTGCAAGAGAAGCTGTTGTTATGGCAATTTGACTGTTATCGCTGCGGCTTAAAGTGTCTGCCTCAGATTCCCACAATAATTGTTTCATATCTACGTCTATAATAGAAGAAACTTCATCAATGACTTTTTGGGCTGAAGCTGATTTTTCAGCAACATCTTTAATCATCCCTGGAGCTTGCGCACCTTGACCTGGAAACAAAAAAGCATATTTCTTTGCCATACAAACCTCTCATTCAAATATAATTTTATTATGACAAATTATGCTAAAATGTCAAAGTCTTGTCAAGTCTAGTTGCAAGAGATATAGAAATTTAGTAAAATAATTGTATGAAAGCGATAATTACTGTTGTTGGCGGAGATAAAGTTGGCATTATTGCAAAAATTTCCGCATTTCTTGCCGCACATTCAATAAATATTGATGATATTACACAAACAATTTTGAGCGGAAATTTTGTTATGATGATGATGGTTGATCTTTCTAGTGCAGATATAAGCATTGACCAAGCTAGAACTGAGCTTACAGCGGAATGTCAAGAACTCGGCGTTGAAGTAAATGTTATGAATGAACGAGTTTTTTCGCAAATGCACAGAATCTAAACTGCCCCATTCTCGTTTGCATACACAAAATCCCTAAAACTTACAAAGATTTTGGGCATCTCTAAAAATTGCAATTTTTAAGGTTTCGTTCTATTTTAGGGATTTTTTTTAAGTGTATTTTCAGACAATAAAATTATCTAAACCATCAAAATCCAAAGTTGCAAAATAATCTTCTATTGTTTCTTTTCGTCTAATTTGCACAATGGATTTATCTTTTCGTAACAAAAGTTCTCCAGCGCGTAATTTGCCATTGTAATTAAAGCCCATACTTCGTCCGTGTGCGCCAGCATCGTGTATAATTAGCAAATCGCCGTCTTCTATTAAAGGGAGTTTTCTTTGCACCGCAAATTTATCGCAGTTTTCGCAAAGACTGCCTGTTACATCGTACACATAGTCAAGTGGAAGATTTTCTTTTCCGCTAACAGTAATTTCGTGGTGTGCGCCGTACATTCCAGGTCGCATCAAATCCGCCATACTCGCATCGCAGCCAATATATTCGCGGTAGATGTGTTTGTGATGCAAAACCCGCGTTACTAAATAGCCGTAAGGGCCTGTAATCGGTCTTCCACATTCAAAATAAATCGCTAATGGGTCAAGTCCTGCGGGAACAATTTTTTTGTCATACAAATCCCGGATTCCTTTTGCC
>CALCEK010000157.1 GCA_937900125.1 uncultured Treponema sp.
ACGCTCTAAAAATAGAAAGCGGGTCAATGCCAGGATGCTTAAAAAAATTTTTGTCTTACGACTGAACAAAAGAATCAATTAGCGCGGACGGAATTTTTTCTAGCGGGCAAAACTCGCGCCTAAGCCCATCTTCTAGTGGCAAAATGTATAAAAGCTCTCCGTTGCGGTCAAAAAAGCGTGTGCTGTAAGCGCGATTTTTAAAATCATTTAAATGCGGAAAAGGAATTGTGCGCAATAGGACGTAGCAAAAAATAACTACGCCCAAAAACGCCAAAACTTTTTTTATTCGATTTTGCACAAAACACCGCCAGTGCGACCAAATATTTCTTCCTCGTACATACATTCGGCAGTTGCACAAGGAATTGTCCATTCGCCGTTTCTTACCGCGCGGAACAAGAAGTCAACTTTTTGCCAACCGCTTGGGAAATAATTCCAGAAATACTGAACTTCTGCATCGTAAATTCCTTGATACGAAAGTCCCGCGTTGTACCTATAACTAGATTCGCGCTCGTAATCGTCTTCTTCGGATTCTGAAGAATCGGAATCGCGTGGCGGAATTGAACCCGTTGTTACAAAAGCCGCATTCATAATTTCACAACCAGCGGGAACTGGAGCGCGAACTGCAACATATTCAAGGCTCAATGTTGAAGAAATGTAAACGGTTTCGCGGTAAACTTTGCCTGCTTCTAATTTGTTTGGCTGCACAATTTGACCAGTTTTTACATCTTCAATTTGTGTATAAATACAAATGCCTTGTTCGCGAGCTTCTTGTTTTTGAACAGGAAGCGCATACGTTAAAGTTGTGGTGTAAAACAAATCGCCCTTTCCTTCTTTTTTAAATTCCAAACTGTACTCAGTGTCTTTTTTCAAAGAAGAAATTTCGTTTTCAGAAAAATCAATTGTACGCTCTAAAGGTTCTGCGCTGACTCCTTTAAATCTTCCGCCCAAAACTGATTTTCCATTCAACAAAACATCGGCGGTGTAATTTAAATCTTCCAAATGATTCGCCTTAATGTAATCGTTTAAAGAAATCAAAACTCTAGTAGTTCCCGCAGTTGACCGCCAATATCCTTTGCTCACCCGCTGAAGTTTTAAAAGCTCGTAAACAAGATGTTGGTTAACGTCATCGCGTGGAGAAAGTCGGCTAAAGAGTTGCAACAAAAGCGCAAACTTTTCTGAATCGCTATTCAAGAAACACCAAGAACTGTCGCCATTAGAAATGTCAATTCCGCGAGTAGTCAATTTTGTATAACTGCGGATTTTTGTGGCAAGGTTTTCGGCTTTTTGTTTTTGCCCCAAATTTAGATACGTTAATGCGCACAAAGCAAGCACTTTTACATCGCTAGAAGAATCCGCAATTTTGTCAACATAAGTTACACCGAGCGACACTGTGCTAAATGGTGTTTTAGAAGCAAGTGCCAATTCAGAAACCACAAAGTACGAATATGCCGCGCTGTAATCCGAATAATAATATTTTTCTTCCATGCCATTTGCAACTCGCATAAGATAATTCATTAACGCTTTTAGATTTATGCCATTTGTTCCGCCAACATCATTGTTAAGCGCAATAGCAAAAATTTCTGCCAATCGCATTGAAACATAGGGGCTTGCAATTTTCTGATTCGGCCAATATGGGAACGCTCCAGAAGGAAGTTGGTATGATGCCCAAGATTTTATTTCTGAGCGGGCAACGGATTTTGGTTTTTTGACTTCGCTATCTAAGCCGAAAATTTTTATGTAATCGCCAAAAGCAACAAGGGGCATAACCGCAGAGGAACGCTGTTCAAGGCACCCGTATGGATAATGGAAAACATATCCGACTGCCTCGCGCAAAACACCAAGTCTTGTCGGGTCAAGCTGAATGTATAAGCTACCGATTCCATCTTCCGCGCCTGATGGGAATACAATTTTTTCTTCTTCGCTTGCACTTTCTTTTTGCGTTTGCGAATCTGAGCGTACCGAGCCAGTTGTTGCCACAGTTTCAAAAATGTACGGCTTTTCAATTTGGAGTGGAAGCACAATTCGCTCATTTACCACATCGGAGCGAACAGTAAACTCAAGCGTAATCCAGCCTTGCTTTTGTCCTTGAACAGTAAACATAAGCGACTGCGTTTTTTGTGCCTGAACCGAAATACTCTTTGACGCATTGCCGATTATTTTTGCCTTTCCGTCAACTTTTTGAATTTCATCTTCGGATTGAACGACTCCCGCTTTTTCAACTCCTTCGTAAATGGCAAGACTTACACTCACGTTTTTCGCACTAGAATCAATGTTAGAAATTGTAACGCCCAACTCGCCCTTGTCATTTATGCGCAAAAGTCGCGGTAGCACAGTTCGTACAGAAATTGGATTTGCAACATCAATTTGAGATTCCGACTTACCAAACTGATTTTCAATTACGCCAACAGCCGTAACTCTATACGCTGTAAGGGAATCTGGAAGTTTAAACGAACATTCAGCATTTCCATTTTGGTCAGTTTTTAAATTTACAAAAAGCGCGGTCGGGTCAAAATTTTTTCTGTCCTGAAGTTTTGAATCATCGCCATCATCACCGCCAACAAGATTTCTAATTTCGTAAGTTACAGGGTCTAGCAAAAGCGAGCGAGAATCTCCGCCTTTAACGCAATTTGGAAAACGATTTGCATTGTAAAAAAATTCAACTGGGTCATTTACATGATAATCAATTAAATCAACAACACCGCGGTCAACCGCCATAAGCGTAATGTTCGCATTTGCAACAGGCTTTCCTTTTTTTGTTGCCTTTAGCGTAATTTTTGCTTCTTGCCCAGGTCTATACGATGGCTTATCGGCAGAAATTGCAATGTCAAATCGATTTGCAGAAATGTCAACGTTAAGGGCAGTAACGCCAAAGTAACCTTTTGGTTTATCCAAATCTGGTGTGTCAAAATCATTTTGAGGTTTGCCGCTCCGCACAGAGTAAGATGAAAGAGCCACATAAATAACTGGAACGTAATCTTCGGCAATCGGAACGGGCAAAACAGAAACTGGTTCAGAAATGTCAAAAATCTTTTCGGACAAAATTCCTTCCCGCTCAATTGTCATAAGGTATTTTCCAGAAGGCAGCGGACTTTGCAACATAACTTGCGCAGTTTCGCCAACTGAATACAAATCCTTGTCGGCGGTAAGCGTTAGTTCTTCGGAATTGTTGCGATTGTTCCAATACCAGTCGCTACCAGTAACATAAAAATGTCGCTCGGTAATCACATCGTTTCCGCGAGAATCTGTGGTAGAAACTCTTAGCAAATACGCGCCACCCTTCGGCGGAACAACGGAAAGTTTTGCGGGCGCATTTGAAGCCGAAATCGCAACATCTTCTTCAAACTCCGTAATCATTTCGCGTTCATAGCGAGTTGTAATTTGACCATTCCAAGCGAGTTGCTGAATTTCTTTCCAGTTTTCGCGCAAAAGTTCAACGTGCATTTTTTTGTTTTTGGGCAAATCCGAAGGAAGAGGAATCTCGGAACTTGGTGTTAAACAAATGTATTCAAATTGAACAGTGTCGCCTTTTTTTGCAAAGCCCGTGCCGTTTTTCACTCCGCTAACACCAATATAAAATCGCGCAGGATGAACAATTGCAGAAGCAACAGAAGAAATTACTTGTCCGCCCACATCCGTAACTTGCGCTTCCATTCTGTAACGATAAGGAAGTCCATTTAATTTTTCATCGCCACTTTTTTGCGTGATGGTAATTTTTCCGTCTTCATTTAAAAGACCGCTGTTAGAATCAAGCGTTGTGCGTCCGTCATATCCTTGCTGAGGTCCAAATCTAAATTCAGAAAACCGAGAATCAGACGAAGTAAATCCGACTGGTTCGCGAGTCCAATAAGAATAGTAAGAAGTGTCGCCCATTCCGCCACCGCCAAGATACGAGGCTGACACCTGCGCCGAAATATCATCTCCGCGATAAAACGTAACATCGGGCACGGATGAAGAAACTTCAAATCTAAGCCGCTCAAAAAATTGAACTTGCACCAAACAACTTGTTTTGTAATATCCAGGTCGCCTAAACTGAACATAATACGCGCCAGGTTTTACATCTTGCGGAATTGCAAAGCGAACAAACGCCGTTCCGTTTTCGTCCAAAAAATCCTCTGTAGAAAAAATGTCGTCAGAGTTCCAACCGCCATCGCTAAACGAAAGAACAAAATTTGCCTTAGATGGCGTTGAATATTTTCCGTTTTGCAAAGTTCTATCTATAATTTTGCAAGTAACAGTTTCGCCAGGTTTGTAAAGTCCGCGGTCTGTAAACAAAAATGCCATATCGTCTTTTTTAGTGGCATCCCTAAAGTTTCCCGTCTTTATGCCAGTGCGGTACATATCTGTACTGTCAGGAACAAAAAGTGCGCGGTCATTGGAAGTTTTTACATCTATGTACATTCCTTCGTAAGCTACATCGTTATCAAATGGCAAAATTGCAACGCCTTCCGCATTTGTCCGCGAAGATGACAAAACTTTTTGCTCATTTGTAAGGACATTAAAAAACGGCTCTCTATAATCCCTAGAAATACTTACCGCAGAAACATTTGCATTTTCAATGGGCTTTCCAGTTTTGAGCGAAGTGACCAAAACAACCGCTTTATTGTAGGCGTATCGCACTGTAACGCCCAAATCTGTAACTTGAACAGCAAGGTCATTTTGTCCGTGGTATTGCCGAGTTTTTTTCTGTCCGCTAGACCAATCAGTGTAACGATATTCAGAAATCAAATCGGCAGAAAAATGCACAGCCCCGCGCCACTCATCGCCAACTTTTTGCAGCTGAGGAGTTAAAGTTACAGGCTCAATCACTTTTGTGTTTTGCGGAATTTGTTTTGGATTCATAACAAATTCGGTTGGGTCTGGATTTATTGCATTTCCAGTTGCATTAGTAAGACCAGTTATGGAATATTTAGACCCATCTTTTATGTTTTGGTGTGCAAACACGATTTTCGGTTCAAATTGCGACTCAAGCATTTTTAAACCGTAATCTTTGTAATACGAATAACTCAACGCTTGGGGAACAGTAACTTCATACGTGGAAGTTTCAGGCAATTTTCTTCCATAAATATCTTTTAATCCTTCTTTAAATTGGATTTTATATTTTGAACCAAAAGT
The DNA here is from genome assembly GCA_937900125.1 of uncultured Treponema sp. GTDB lineage: Bacteria > Spirochaetota > Spirochaetia > Treponematales > Treponemataceae > Treponema_D. The sequence continues at coordinate 5,113 of CALCEK010000157.1, forward strand.
TACGGGCAAATTGTGAACAATCAAAAGCCTTCCGTCAATCACAAGATTTTCCGCAGTAATTTTGGTATTTAAGTCTGTAGCAACAAATTGGGCAAGTTCAGATTCAGAACCTTGCTTTAACACCGAGCTAAACCGAACGGCAACAGGATTAGAATATGCGGTAAACCAAGTCGGCTCATCGTCAAACTGTTCTATTTCAAATGGAACAATTGTGTGGAATTGCTCCTCAGAGTCATAAATGGTCGCAAGCAAGCCAGAATCAGCGGAAGAACCTGACGGAAATTGCACAAAAACGTCGGTGTCTTCGGGCGGAGTTTCTTTTAGCTTTAGCAAAACAATCGAATTGTTTTTTTCACTTTCCGCATCAAAAGATTTAACTTCCTTTTCACCAAAAAAGACTTTCAATTCATTTTTTACAAATGCGGAATTTACGGGTGCGTTAAAATAAACGGCAATATCTTTTGCCTGCTCAATCGGAACGGAAGATTCATTTACATAATTTCCATTTTTTACATCGGTGTAACCAGGCACAATTTGCGTCATTCTCAAATATTCCGAGCGAAAAGAAAATTCCGTTTGTCCGCTGATTTTTTGACCTTTTGCCGAGCGCAAATTTGGGTTAATTTTGATTTTATATTCTCTTTGCGGCGCGGACGATTCGCTACTGTCAAAGGCAAGAAGGCTTGTGCCGTACCACCTAAATGTTCCTTCTAACGGCGGTTCAATCATAAGCACATTAGACGTTGCAGAAGGTTCGCCAAGTTCTTTTAAGGCAACAACTGGTTTTGAAAATTGCACTTGTATGGAAGGATATTTTACCGATGACGGAAGTTCATCTTGCGGGTTTACAAAGCTAACAAAAAATTCGGGGTCGCCTTCTTCGCCGTCATCTTCAAAATCAGAAAAATCCGTTGCGCTAGAAGTTTTTCCTTTGTAAGAAGTTTTTTGAGCAATAGAATCTTGCTTTTGCTTGCAAGAAACAAAACTCGCGCAAAAAAAAGTTGCACTAAGGGACACCAAAATCAACAAAAATAAACTTGCGCAAAAACCACTTTTTCGCATAAATCCTCCATTTTATAACTTCCTTATTTTAAATACAAAGTATAATTTAAGCAACACAGAAAATCAAATTTTACAAAAAAACGCACTTCCACGTCATGTTGCGCAAAAGGGATTGTAGGCGTTGCCCCGTCATGTTGAGGACGAATGTCCGAAACATCTGTAGATTCTTCGGGTCGGGCAACGCCCGGGCAATGCCCCATTGCCCTTCAGAATGACACGCAAAAATTTTCCGTAAAAAAAACGTGGCTTTTAGATTTCTTTATCTTTTTTTTTAACTTTCCGATATTTATTTTATGGAAACTATTGAAACAAAAATTTCTTTGGATGACCTAGATTTGCTTAGTGCCGTGCTTGAAGGTTTTACAGAAAGTCTTGACCCAAATGACGAAGACCGCCCCGCAATAGAAACGCTTTTGGGAAAACTAACCGAGTTTACGGACAAAATTTGCTCTCTTACAGAATATCTTACTGGTAGCGATTGGCCAGAAAACTTAGAATTGACTATTTCTTGCAACAAAAACGACATTCGCGCAGAATAATTTTTGTAGCGCACCCAAAAAGGCTTTCTGTTACAAAAACTCGCACCTCGTCCGCCCCAGAAAACATCTCTTTTGCAAACAATGGCACACTGAGATTATGCGGATTCATTGGGTTCACTTGTAGCGTCAGAAATTGCTTGTAAAAGGAATTCTTTATCTTCTTGCTTAATGGCGCGTTTTATTTGCTCAAAAAATTGCTTTTTGCCGTTCGGAAGAGTGTAATTAGAAACTTCTTCTGCAATTCCATCGCAAGAAACAAAATCTTCGCTTGTGGCATATTCCTTTAGTGCGTCTAAAGCTTCCTTAAACTCTTCAATGGGAAGAGGCGGCAAAGCGGCAACCGCAAGTTTTTCGCTGTAACTTTTGTATAGCTCAAGCAAAGCTGGTGTTTTTTGTTCAATCTCTTCCCAATTATTTTCGTCCCCGCATTTTTCAAGGTAGGCCGCTTGTTCAGAAAGTTCCAACGCGCCAATCAATCGGGACGAACTTTTTAGCGCGTGAACTAAAACTGTATAATTTTTAACATCGTGTTCTTCCTTGAATTTTGCAATCGAAGTAGACCGCTCTGGAATATTTTCAAGATAATCGCGCAAAACTTCTACAAAAATATCTTCCGCGCCACAGTTTTCAATCGCTTTTTCAAGATTGATTCCTTTTAATGCGGCAAAGTCAAATGGACGATTTTTGTTTTCCGCTTCCATTTGAATTTTTTGTTCGGGCGTTTGTGTTTCAGTTTGAGTTTGAGCATTTTGCTGTGGAATTTTTCTTACCCGTTGAACAAGATTTTGCGGGAGATTTTCCATAATCATGCGTTCAAACAATTTGCTATCAATTGGCTTGGCAAGATAATCTGTAAATCCTTCTTTTATATAGTTTTCTTTTGCCCCAGAAACAACATTTGCGGTAAGCGCAATGCACGGAACGTCTTTACATTTGTTGTCTTCAAGTTGTTGCATTATGTGGAACGCTTCAACGCCGTCCATAATCGGCATTCGGTGGTCAATAAAAATTAAATCGTAATGATTTTTGCAAACTTTAGAAAGCATCTCTTTGCCGCTCAAAGCCGTGTCAACTTGAACCTGCGTTTGTTTTAAAAGCCCTTCTGCCACAACCAAATTCATAGAAGTGTCGTCAACAATTAAAATTTTAGCATCAGGCGCGTGGAAAGTTTCAACGTATGGGTCGGTAATTTTTACAGGGCGATTTCTTGTTTCCGTAAAGTCGCCGATTGGGTCCCACCACACAACGCTTTGTTCGATTGTAAACGAAAACACCGAGCCTTTTCCGTATTCGCTTTGGACTTCAAGGTGACTATTCATTTTTTCCAAAAGCTGATTCACGATGTTCATTCCAAGCCCCGTACCTTCAATAGTGCGGTTGCTTTTTTCGTCGATTCGTTCAAATGCGTTGGACAATTTAGGCAAATCTTCGCTGCGGATTCCAATTCCCGTGTCAGAAACTTTCACCTTTAAATTGATATGGCTGTTATCCTGCCATTCATAATCAATATCCAGTGTAACAGAACCTTTTTGCGTGTACTTTACGGCGTTATTCAAAATGTTCAAAATACATTGCTTGATTCTAATTTCATCGCCAAAGAGCAAATCGGGAATATATTCATTCACGTGGACTAAAAGTTTTAAGCCCTTGTCTTGCACCTTTTGATTTACCATATTTAAAAGGTCATTTATAACGGAACTTAAATTGTACTCCTGCGGAATAATTTCCATCTTGCCCGCTTCAATTTTGGAAAAATCCAAAATGTCATTTATCAGCTTTAAAAGCGTATTCCCAGAAACCCGAATGTCCGTGGCATATTTTATAACAGTGGGGTCTGAGCTTTCGCGCAATAGCATTTCGTCAAGTCCCAAAATTGAATTGATTGGAGTGCGGATTTCGTGCGACATATTGGCGATAAACGTTGTTTTTGCTTCGCTTTTTGCTTTTTCAATTTCTAGCGCGGAATCTAGCTGATTTTGTTTTAGCTCAATGTATTGTATTTGGGTAGATTGCGAAAGTCCGCCAACCGCCATTCCCATAATGGTAAACACGGAGCTTATTATCACGTCGATTAAAAAAATGTCCAAGGATTTAAAAAGGTAGGAAAAGTAAAAAACCGCCACCGTAATAATTATATTGTTAAAAATATTGATTCGCCATTTTTTGTCCATCATCAAAATGGGAAACATAACTCTAAAACCAATCAAAAGTACAAATGGAATTGGTTGGGGGTTTTTTATGTTCAAGTAAAGTCCCAAAATGTAAAGAGAAAAATAAAAAGTGTACAAAAATGGGAGCGGATATTTTTGTATAGTTTTCTTAAAAAAAATGGTAGAAAGAGTTCCAATTCCGTACAAAATCGTGTAAATGATAAAAACTCGCCTGTAAAGCGTTGGAAAAAGCGGGTGAATGTCTCGCACAAACGGCACAAGAGATGTAATTGAAAGGGTCAAAAGAATCAAAAAACCTATAACAATTAAATCGATGAACATTTTGCTGTTAAAATTGTTGACAATTTGGGCATTGTTTGCAAAAAATTTCTTTTCGTCATCAGCCTTTTCTGTCTTAAAAAAGTTCATTATGTTGATTTTTAGCCCCCAATCCGATTCCTACTCTAATTGTACGCTATTTTTATAAATAATTCAAGGAATTCTAAAAAACGCCCCCACGGAAAGTTGCCCTCGCGCCCGCATATTGAACCCCAGCTCCCCGCCAAGCCCGTCATGTTGAACGCAGTGAAACATCTATTTTTCTAAGCGCACACAGATTCTTCGGACTACGTCCTCAGAATGACTCGGAAAGTTGCGCCCAGAATGACGGGCAAAAATGCTAACTTTGGGAAAGTATTTTTGTTAAAGCGGAACACCCTTCTGTTACGTCCGCATAAGTTTGCTCAAAGTCGCCTGTGTACCAGGGGTCTGCAATGTCGCGCGGAAAATCGGTAAAATCTAAAAGGCGGCGTACTTTTGGGCTAGTTGTAAGCGAAAAAATGCGCAAAATGTTTCTGATATTTGCACTATCCATTCCGATTATAAAATCCCAATCGTCATAATCAGATTGGCAAAGCCGAGTGGCGCGGTGTTCCCCAATCGGAATTCCATATTTTTTTAACACGCGAACAGTTCCAGAATGAGGCGGATTCCCCAATTCCTCAGAAGAAGTTGCCCGTGAATCAATTTCAAGATTGCGCAAACCGCCCTTTTTTGCCATATCTTTTAGAACAAATTCCGCCATTGGCGAACGGCAAATATTCCCGTGGCAAACAAATAAAATCCTCTTTTTTTCCATAAAATTCACTGTAGCAAAATCCCCCCAGCGTGTAAAGGAAACAAATTTTCTGCTCACAAAAATGACAAAAATTTTGGTAAAAAATGAATGTGCGAGCGGAATAAAAATTCAAGGGGGAAAAAATGAAGAAATCTCTATTTTTATGCGCGATTCTTGCTCTTTTTTTTCTGAATTCTTGCGAATCAACTATAAAACACGGGGAAAAATCGCCAAACACAATTGTGGAAATTATAAATTACAAAAGTTCCGCAGACGAAAATGAAGCCGAAACAATCGCTTGGCTTGAAAAAATCTTAAATTCGCAAAAGGCGGAAATTCCTTCTGCAATTCAGGAAAAAATCGATAGCAACAATGAACGCAATTACAGCATTGTGCGAATTTGTTTTTCTAAAAACGAACCGCTTTTAGAACAAAACGTACCCGAATCGCTTTTTTCAGAAATTGCCGAAACTGTAAACCGCGCACTTGATGCCCGCTACAATGGAATTTTGCTCTTTGACGAAGAAAGTCAAGATGTGCTTTCTGAAGCGGCAAAAAATGCGGACTTTGTTGGTTTCAATATAATGGAAGAAAAATGCGCATTTGTCCGCGAACAAGACCTAAAATCCGCAAAAACGCGCAATTTTTACGCTTTTGTGCAAATTTTTTCTTGCCCATATTCGCTTTGGCTAAAAAATGCGGAATCTTACATAAAAAATCTGGGATTTTGCTCAGGCAACGCCGACTTAAAAGATGCCGCTTCTTATGCCGAAGAAATTGCCCGTAGCATTGAAAACGGGGTAATTTTTGCCACAAACTCCTTTGACCGCACCGAATCGGAATTGGGCTCGGAAGAATAAACTCCTGCTAAGTTCCCGCAAGGTATTAAAAAGCTTCCCTATTTCTGCAAAAATCAAACTTGCCTAAATGCAAAAAAATACATATCTTGTAAATAGAAGAAAATCAAAAGGAGTTTTTATGGAAGAGCAAGGTTTAGAGCAAAAGGTCATAGAAACACTCGATGCGTTTCGGCCACAGTTGAATGCTGACGGGGGCGACTTAGAATACATCAATATCGATAGCGAAAACAAAGTGCATATTCGCCTTACAGGAGCGTGCGGTTCTTGCCCAATTTCTACAATGACTTTAAAAATGGGAATTGAGCGGTATTTAAAAGAAACTTGCCCAGAAATTGCCGAAGTTGTTCAGGAGGAATAAAATGACGATTCAAAAAAAATCTGTCGTTTTGCTTAAATATATCTTAAAAGATTCTGAAAATAATCTGATTGAAGATTCCCAAGACGATGGTATTGCCATTTTGATTGGACAAAACGCAATCATTCCAAAAGTTGAAAATGAATTGTTAGGCAAACAAGCGGGCGAAAAATTCAGCATAAGCGTAAATCCCCAAGAAGGATTTGGCGAATACGATTCTTCCCTTGTAGAACACGCTTCTCCCGCTGATTTTGAAGGAGATTTTGAGCTAAAAGTGGGAATGGCGTTCCAAAAAGATTTGCCCGATGGTTCTACACGCATTATGACCGTTACAAATATCAGCGGCGATGACATTACGCTAGACGGAAATCACAATCTTGCGGGTAAAAATTTAATTTTTGACGTAGAAATTGTTGACGTGCGCGAGGCAACGGAAGAAGAGTTGCGCATTGGGCTTGGTGGCGGTTGTTGTTGCGGCGAAGATTGCGGGGGCGGTTGCTCAGGTTGCGGTGGTGGCTGCGGAAATTGCGCTTAAAAGGCGGCGGGTGTTTACACTTTTGGGAGCATCCGCCATGTCAACGCAAAGGTCTGCGCAATTTTGGTACAAAATGCAGCGTTCTTCGTAAAAATTATGAAAAATTGCGCGAACGTCTGCAATATTTTTGGGATTTTTGTCCGCAATATAGGCTGGAACGTTTAAAAGTTTTCCATTTTTGTCAAAGGAGATTTCTCGGACAATTCTGTCAGAAGCGATTTTTTCTGGGGAGCGCAAAAAAACGGCAGTGCCAATCGTTTTAAGTTCATTTACAGCTTTTTCATTTGTACAAATTCCACCGCCCGTTGCTATAACCGCACACAAATCGTTTGTTTTAAGATTATTTACAAGTTTTTTGCAAACTTCAAATTCAACCCGCAAAAATTCATCTTTACCTTGTTCTTTATATAGTATTCGCGGAGAAAATCCCGAAAATTCTTCAATTAAAGTGTCGGTGTCGTAAAACGGCAGCGAAAGTTCCGCTGATAAAAGTTTTGCCTGCGTAGATTTTCCGCAATGCTTGATTCCCATTAAAATAATTGACTTCATTAGGCGGCACTCCACATTTCGGGGCTTCCCAAAACAAAAATTGTGGGGATTTTTTGAATGTTTGGCGGGGGAAGTTTTTTCCACTCGGCAAGACTCATAGATTTTATAAATTCAGTTTGCGTTGTTAGCCCGCTTGCAACACACAAAAGCGTATCTTTGCGGCAGTTTTTTAAAATCGCCTCAAAAAGTTGCAAATTGCGATAGGGAGCTTCTATAAAAACCTGCGTTTGTTTTTCATTCCAAGCGCGATTTTCAAGTTGGCGCAAGCGATTTACCCGCTCCGCATTTTTTACTGGCAAATAACCGCAAAACGCAAAACTTTGTCCCGAAAATCCACTCGCCATTACCGAAAGCAATATTGAAGATGGTCCTACAAGCGGAAAAACGGGAACATTTTTTTTGTGCGCAATAGAAACAGCCGCTCTCCCGGGGTCAGCAACTGCGGGGCAGCCCGCTTCAGAAATAACTCCCACGGGGTAATTTTGAGAAAAAATTGGCTCTAAAAAACCTTGAACTTGTCTTAAATCGGTGTGTTCGTTTAATTCAAAAAAAGTCAGAGAATCAATGTTGATTTCTTTTGAAACGCGAACCAAAAATCGCCGTGCAGAACGAATGTTTTCAACAACAAAATGCTTTATTTCTTTTATAATTTGCGCATTGTAAGGCGGAAGCGATTTTTCTAGCTCAAACTCAGAATTGTCGCCTAGCGTTACAGGAATTAGATACAAAGCGGCTTTCATAAGGTCATTATAATGCGCTCGGCACAGAAAAAGCAAGATTTACGGCTTCTTTTGACGCTTTTGCGATTCCTTGCCAATCCTGATTTTTTATCATTTCGGAGTTTGCCATCCAAGTGCCACCGACTGAGCATACATTTTTGCAGGCTAAATATGAACAAAGATTCTCTCTTGAAACACCCCCCGTGGGCATAAAAGACACTTGCGGAAACGGTCCAGAAAATGCCTTTAGCATTTTAACGCCACCACTCAGTTCTGCGGGAAAAAATTTTAGAAAATCCAAGCCGTAATTTAAGGCTAACTCAATAAAAGTTGGCGCATTTATCCCTGGGCAAATTGGAATGTCATTTTTAAGACAAAATTCAATTGTTGCGGGATTAAAGCCTGGCGAAACAATAAACTTAGCCCCAGAATCAGCGGCCGTTTGGGCTAAATCTGCATTTATAACGGTTCCCGCCCCGACCAATAATTGTGGACGCGAAACAGCCAGTGTTTTTATGCAAGATGCTATTTTTTTAAGACCATTTTCAGAATCGATTGTCCGAAATGCAATTTCCACAGCATTTATACCACCTTCAAGCAATGCGTCCGCAAGAGAAAGAGCTGTGTTTTCGTCAAAAATCGTTACAACGGGAACAATTTTGCACTTTTTTAAAGTATTCTTAAAATCATCAAACATAAAATTCTCCGTTTTTTACGCACAAATTTCCCCGCCATTCTGAACGCAGAGAAGAACCTATTTACTCTCTTTGCAAAAAATGTTTGGGATTCCTGCGAAGAAAGTATAAATGTTTCGGGCGGCAACGACTACCCCTCTCAACATGACGAATTGAGATATAAGGGTATCTCTAGAAATCCAATGTCGTGTATTTCTAGAGAGTCCTGCGAGTTTTCGCCTAAATCTTCCGTACAGCCTGTAAATTCGCCCGATGAGCCGATGTTTGCAAGTTCAATATATTTGTAAACAACGTTTGCCTTTGGATTGAAATTGGAATCTTGAATATCCGCGACTTCATCAAGCGTTTTATGTGAAAGAACCTTTATCGCATTCTCAATCTCATCATATTTGCTCAGGTAATACTCCGCGTCCAAGCGACCACTGGAGGCAAAGTCAGAAAGGTGTTTGATTGAATAATTTGCGATATTGTCACACGAATTGGAAATGTCTAACGGCATTTCTGTTTTTGACTGCAGCCGAAAAAACTCTGCAATGCGGACACTTCACAGTTTGTATAAAATATGCTACACTTGTCCCAAGCATGAACGTTTTTGACTCCATTCCAGATGGATTTTTCAACTGCCTTGCAAGCTCTTCTAACCACAGGGCGTATGCTGATTGTCTGGAATTGATTTACAGCCAGTACGACAAAGAAATTTCCTACCGCTTAGAGCGTTCTTATTTGCGGGATGTGCTGGCATCTTTTCTGCTTGAGCATCATCTTGATTTATCTGACGAGGAAAACACAGCGACCGCAGGAAATGACGAGGCAAATTTTGTTCTGCGAAAATTCATTTCTTCCGGCTGGCTTGAAGAAGAGCAGGACGACACCACTTTTGAAAAGTTCATCGTAATGACGGACAACGGAATTGCATTGGCGGAATTTTTGCAGCGGCTAAAAAGACCTGCAACCCCGGAGTTTTCTAGCTACATCTTGAACATTTACAACCGCTTTAATTCAAAAGAATACGAAAACAAGCAGGAACTGTATAACTTTATCCTAAAGCCCACTTTTGCGGACGCAAAATCCCTTTCTTCATCCCTGAAAAAGTTATCGACTTCCATCAAAAAAATTATCGAAAAAATGAACCATGAGGGAAGCCTAGAAAGCCTTACGGAAAACATCATCAGCTATTGCGACGGCGACTTTATAAAAGAATATTCCCGCTTGGTCCATCAGCAGAACATTCACATTTACAGAAACTTTATCACGCGAAAACTCGACGAGCTAAAAGAGGCGGAGAATTTTGCATTGCTTTGCAAAGAGCTTGTGGCAGAAGAAAAAGCCCGCAAAAATCAAATCTCAAACATGGAAGCGCAAGAGCGAATCTATGAGATGATTGACTCCACAAAAAAGTTCCTTCACGACGACTACAACAAAATCATGGACGACATCAAGCAGAAAATCAACACCTATATCCATATAGCGATTGCCCGCGAGAGAATGCTCCGCAACAAAGGCCTTGATATTCGCGGCGTAGTTGAGCAGACGTTGCGCGCTTTGATTTCTTCTGACAAGGCGGAATCGGCGGACAATCTTGAAGTCGGGGCCCTGTTCAATGTCCAGAAATTTGAGTATATTGACCAGTCTTCCGTTATGTATCCGCATAAAAGCCAGCAGGTCTTGCACAATACGGAATCTGAATACTTTGAATTGACAAAAGAAGAGCTTGAAAAGCAAAAATATATTCTGGAGCAGGAATCCCACAATCCGTACTCTAAAGACGAAATGAAAAAATACATGGACGACCTGTTCGCTCAGGATGAAGTCGTAGACAACGCCACTTTTAAATATTCAAGCAAAGATGACATATTAAAATCGCTAGCTGCCATTAGCTACGCGCGGGAAAACGGATATTCAATCAAAACCGACGGCACTTATATTGAAAGCGAAAACTTTGTGACCAGGCATTGGAGGGCAAGCAAAAATGCAAAAAAATGAATCTATTGACGACTACTGGTCTTCGGAATTCACCTCCAGCGAACGGCAGTTCTTCCAAAAATGTGCCCGCGCCTTGCTAAAAAAGACATTCATCGTGCGCGACAAGGACGAAGAAAACCGCAAGATGTTTTATTTTGTCTCAAAAAACTCAGATTTCTTTTTGCGATATTTTTCTTTTATGGGCTTTGAAGTTCTTGTTCAAAAAGATTCCGGGGTAATAATGCTTTCCAACTCTGTGAATGAAAACATTTCCGCCTCCGTTGCCGTGAACCGCTTCCGCTTTAAAAAAATCGAAAGCATTGTTTTGTGCTGCCTGTGGACGCTGCTTTCTGACAGGCTTCACAAAGGCTCTTTGGACAAGCTTATAAAAATCACTTTGCAAGATTTGAACATGGAGCTTGAAAAATATGACTACAAGAAGCCGTTTGACAAAGGCCCTTTAGGCGAAATCCTTAAACTGTTCAGCAAGTTTAATTTAATCGGAACGAGCGGCGAAATCGGCGACGAAGATTTTACCATCATTCTCTATCCTTCATTGCAGTTTGCCCTTAACGAAAGCGAGTTTGTTTCTTTTGTAAAAGAGGCAGAAAAGAAGATGAAAGGGATTGATGATGAAGAACAGAAAACTGATAATACAGGTAACACAATAGAAGAAAACGAAGTAGATGAATCGGATGTTATCCCATTTGATATTGAAAATGAATAGATTTATGGGAATCTCTAAAAATTCAATTTTTAGAGGTAACTCTGAAAAAGCGATGTTTTAAGTCGTGATATTACAACGACTCGCTTTCAAAGCTTCAAAGCGGATGTTGCGGCTCTTTTTGCTGACTCACCAATTCCCCGCGATGACAAAATCCGCGCGGGAACTTTCACACTAAAAATAAACCGTCTGGCATTTTGAACGCGGAACAAATCCTGCCGAAGTGTAACAAGAAACCGCCGCCGCATTTTGACAGTCAACGTAAAGCGTTGCAACAACCCCCGCATGCTTAAAATAATCTGAAACTGCATACACAAGCGCACTCGCAAAACCGCGCCGTCTAAACGGGGAAGGTGTATAAATTCCCCCCAAAAGCCGCGCATTTTTGCCCACCGCGCGAACAAATGCCATTGCGCAAAACTCGCCGCTTGCCGAAAACAACGCCCAAACTCGCTTTTGGCAAAGAGCCTTGTGCAAAGCAAAACGTTCCGCCGCACGATTTACGCTTTTTCCCGCTGGCACAACTTCTTCTTCAAGATAGGAAAAATAATGTTTTGCAAGTTGGTTTTCCATTTTTTCGGAACAGATTTTAACTTGAAATTGACTTAAAATGTTTTGCCGCAAAGAAAATTTTGCTACGTTTTTTTGGCTCAACGGGTTAAACACCGTGTTAAAACGCATAAAGATTCCATTTTTTGTGCTAAGAGCCGTTTTTTTGTTTGCCTCGCAATAAGCCTTTGTTGCAAATTGCACAGAATCCGATTTTCCAAAAATAACTTGCACTTTTTTACAAAAAAAATGGCTTTTCAATAGAAGAAAAACGTCATCTGTTTGAAGAGCAAAATCGCAAAGCACTAAACCGCTTTTTGTAAGCGAAAAAATGCCGCAAATTTCGTTGTCAAAAATAAAAGCAAAAAGTTCATCGCTACGATTTAAGACTAATTCCATTAAAGCACAAGATTCAGTTTCACGCGGAAAAAGAAATTCTTGCGCTTTAAGGAACAATTCGTTTTTTATCGGTACAAGATTCAAAATCAGTTTCTAAACGAATGAATTGGAGCGGGAATGCGTCCGCCACGATTGATAAAATCGGCACAACTAAATCTATTTACGTCCATCACGGGGCAACCACCCAAAAGTCCGCCAAATTCAACCCAATCGCCAGGCTTTTTTCCTGGAGCAGGAATCAGGCGAACAGCCGTAGTTTTATTGTTCACCATGCCAATCGCCATTTCGTCAGCCATAATCCCGCTGATTGTAGTCGCAGGGGTATCGCCAGGAATCGCAATCATATCCAAACCGACCGAACAAACCGTTGTCATTGCCTCTAATTTTTCTAGCGAAATACTGTGTTGTTTAACCGCGTTTATCATCCCCTCATCTTCAGAAACGGGAATAAAAGCTCCGCTTAAACCGCCAACATTTGTGCTCGCCATAACGCCACCTTTTTTGACCATATCGGTAAGCATTGCCAAAGCCGCCGTTGTTCCTGGAGCACCTGCGCCTTCTAGCCCAATTTCTTCGAGGATTCGCGCAACGGAATCGCCCACAGCGGGTGTTGGCGCAAGAGAAAGGTCAAGAATGCCAAAATTTACGCCGAGTCGTTTTGCCGCTTCCGTTCCGACAAGTTGCCCCATTCGCGTAATTTTAAATGCCATCTTTTTAATGCCATCGGCAAGCTCGTGTATTGGTCTGCCCTTAAACTCACGCGCCGCCGCCAAAATCACGCCTGGTCCTGAAACACCAACGTTAATTACCGCATCTCCTTCGCCAGGTCCGTGGAACGCGCCAGCCATAAACGGATTGTCTTCGGGAGCATTTGTAAACACTACGAGTTTTGAACAGCCGTTTATCGCGCATTTTTTTGAGGCTTCGGCGGTCTGTTTGATTATTTCGCCCATCAATTTTACGGCATCCATATTGATTCCGTTTTTGCTAGTTCCAACATTTACGCTTGAACAAACGCGATCGGTAACAGAAAGTGCCTCTGGAATAGAATCGATTAAAATGCGGTCAGCGGGCGTTATTCCTTTTTGCACAAGCGCACTGAATCCGCCGATAAAATTAACGCCTAAGTCTTTTGCGCAACGGTCAAGAGTTTTGCAATAATCCACATAGGATTTTTCGCCACTTGCTCCCGCCACAAGAGAAATAGGCGTTACGGAAATCCGCTTGTTTATAATTGGAACACCAAATTCCTTTTCAATATCCTGACCTACGCGGACTAAATTGCCAGCATAGCGCATTATTTTGTCATAAATTTTCTGATTCGCTTTTCGGCTGTCTTCACAGGCACAATCAAGAAGCGAAATTCCTAACGTAATGCAACGAATGTCCAGCTTTTGCCGCATAAACATATTTACCGTTTCTTGAATTTCTACAGGTGAAAAAATCATCTACGTCTCCGTTAAGTCTCCGTTAAGTTTTTTTGCAAATTACAAATATCATTCTACAAACAAACAATTTTTTTTTCAATTAGACCACTAAACTCAAACACAAAAGCACAGGAGGAGAAAAGGGGGATTTTGTTTGCAAAGCTTGGGCGCGGTTAGCAGAACAAATGGGGCGTTTGCAAATTGGGGGCGGTTCGCAGAACAAACAGAGCGTTTGCAAATCGGGGGCGGTTGGCGGAACAGGCGGGACTTTTGCAAAGCGGGGGCGGTTAGCGGGACAGGCGGGGCATTTGCAAATCGGGGGCGGTTAGCGGGACAGACGGGGCGTTTGCAAATCGGGGGCGGTTAGCGGGACAGACGGGGCGTTTGCAAAGCGGGCGATGGTTTGCGGAACAAGGCGGGACTTTTGCAAAGCGGGCGGGCGGTTAGCAGAATAGATGGGGCATTTGCAAATCGGCGGGCGGTTAGCAGAACAGACGGGGCGTTTGTAAAGCGGGGGCGGTTTGCGGGACAGGCGGGGCGTTTGCAAAGTACCGCTTAGATTGTCAGAGTAAAAAAAATAGGGTATAGTTATTTTATGGCGGGGAAACAAAAAAAAAATTTTTTTGTAAAGTTGTTTAAATTATTAAATAAT
>CALCEK010000158.1 GCA_937900125.1 uncultured Treponema sp.
GAGATCTACACTCTTTCCCTACACGACGCTCTTCCGATCTTGTTCAAATGGAAATTGTTCATTCGCTTGCAAAGTGGAAGCGCGTAAAGGTGAGCGATATGAAGTTGCGCCCAGGTTTTGGAATCTACACTGATATGAACGCAATTCGCGCTGACGAAGAGTTAGATAATTTACATTCGCTTTATGTTGACCAATGGGACTGGGAAATGTCTATTTCGCCCGATGACAGAACTGTAATGTACCTTAAAACGATTGTACAAAAAATTTATCGTTGCTTAAAACAAACTGAATTTTATATTTACGACCGTTACGAAGCAATTTCTCCAGTTTTGCCAGAAGAAATAACATTTATTTACGCAGATGATTTGCAACGAAAATTCCCAGATAAAACTCCAAAAGAACGGGAATACGAAGTTTGTAAAAAATATGGTGCGGTGTTTATCATTGGAATCGGAGGAACGCTTGATGACGGCTCTATCCACGACGGTCGCGCTCCAGATTATGACGATTGGAGTACAGAAAGTGGCGACGGTCACAAAGGCTTAAACGGCGACCTTTTAGTTTGGAATCCTGTGTTAGAAAATGCAATGGAACTTTCTTCAATGGGAATTCGAGTTGATAGTCAATCTTTAAAAAATCAGCTTGAAGAAAGAAATTGCACGGAACGCTCTTCCCTTGAATTTCATTCTAGGCTTTTGTCGGGCGGACTTTTGCAAACATTGGGGGGCGGAATTGGACAGTCGCGCCTTTGTATGTATTTTTTGCGCAAAGCCCACATTGGAGAAATTCAAGTGAGTGCTTGGCCCCAAAAAATGCGCGTTCAGTGTGCTGACGCTGGAATCCGATTACTTTAGGCTGTGGCAGACGTTGTAGAATTTTCGTCAGTCGATTCTCTTTTGGAACAACTTAAAGAGAATCGTTTAAAAAAAATTACAGAAATTTCTTTGCACGACAAGGCATTTTCTAAAGATAAGCGGGCAATAAAGCAGTTTTTTGTGCAACTTCAAGATATTTCCCCTGACATTTTTGTAAATATTGTCGTGCAGCCTTCTGTAATTGACCGCGAACTAGCTTCTCTTTTTGCACAATCGTATTGTTCAATCGACATTCCCTTAAATGGAACTGAAAAAAATGACGTTTTGTTGTTTGACAAAAAATTGTATTCGGCAAAAGTTTCTATTTTAAATGAATTTTGCGTTGTTTTTGGTTTTGACATGGGATTCGGAAGTCAAAATGCAGACACTTTTAAGGCTTTTCGTGAACGTTTAGATTTTGCCGTAAGCCTTTATCCAAATCACATTGATTTTTTCCAAATTGAAACAGAAAACTTACCCAAATCAACGGGTGTTTTTTCGTCAAAAGACCTTGATTTTGCACGCGGAATCGCTTTTGCCTGCAAAACATTTTATTCATCGGGACGAGCTGTTGCTTGGTTTAACGCTGCCCTTGCGCCGTTAAAAATTTCAGCGTCCACTTTTTTTGCTGATTTTGAAGAATGGCAACATTGCAATAATTGTTCGTGGGAAAGTGGTTTTTCTCCCGATTCTGTTTTGCATTTTGCCCTTGAAGAAATGCAACTAAAATTTTTACAAGAAAAATATGCGGAAAAACATAAAGAATCGCTTTTTTTAGCTCTTTCGGACATTGTGCGCTTAAATGGCGCATTTTCTCGCGTTGCCCAAGAAGGAAAAGAGTGTACACTCAATCTTTCTTACAATCCCTCTGACCTTTTGTCGCCACAAATGCTGAATTTAACTCGTTTTTGCGACACTGTTACTATGCAAGAGTGTAGTGTAAAAGTTTTTTGTGGTTCTGATTCCCCCGATTACAAAATCCTAGAAATTTGAGCTTTTATCCCTCCCGCCACCCGTGTACTCGCCCCATCGTTCTGAGCGCGATGCCCCGTCGTTCTGAACGCGATGCCCCGTCGTTCTGAACGCCGTGAAGAATCTATGTTTGTCAGAAGAGTGTCACAAAATGCCTAAATGTTCTAACAAAATTTTTGTTCCGATTGCGATTAAAATTATTCCACCTATAACTTCTGCTTGTTTTTGAAACTTTGTGCCAAAAATGCTCCCGATTTTTACACCCGCCGCAGAAAAACAAAATGTAATTGAACAAATAAAAAGGCACGCGGCAAGGACTTTGCGCCTGGTGTCCAACAAAAGCCCGAGTGTAATTCCAACTGCAAGCGCATCTATGCTAGTTGCGACCGCCAAAACAAACATTTCCTTTGCTTCAAAAGACGCGCTAGTTGCTTTTCCTTCTTTTTTAGAAAAAGCTTCAAAAATCATATTCAAACCAATCACGCAAAGAAGAACAAATGCAACCCAGTGGTCAACATTTTCAATTATCGTCCGAAATCGACTTCCCAACAGCCAGCCCAAAAACGGCATTAATGCTTGGAATCCTCCAAACCAAGCACCTGCCAAAACCATTTGCTTAAGATTTGTTTTTTTTGCAGCTAGACCCTTACACACCGAAACCGCGAATGCGTCCATTGAAAGCCCCACAGCCAAAATTAAAAGCTCAATAAACGACATGAATGTTATTTTCCTCCTCTTTAATATTTTCTAAATTGAAATTTTTTGAGCGATTTTAGGATTACTCAAAAAATTTAACTTTTTAGATTCCCTAATTATTCTATTTTTTTGCTAAAATGCAAATAGTAAATCGTCATTATTGCACTACAAAGTACCCAACCGACAGGATATGCCACGGCAACTGGAAAAAACGCTGTAGTGATGTGTGTAATTACAAAAAGATAAATTTGTCTAAACACAACAAATGAACCGAGCATTATAAACATTGGAACGGTTGCGTTTCCAAGTCCGCGCAAAGAACCCGCATAAATTTGGTTTACGCAACAAAGTATGTAAAAAAGCGAATTTGCCCGCAAAAAATACGAACCATAATAAATGACTTCTGCATCTTTGTTAAAAAGTGCGGTTAGCGGCCGCGAAAAAAACATCAGTGGCAAAGCCAAAATCGCTGTTACCGCGCAAGATAAAATAAGCGAAACGTTTACACCGCGTCTTACTCGGTCTAATTTGTGTGCGCCGAAATTTTGACCTACAAAAGTCGTTGATGCCATAGAAATACTCTGCATGGGTAAAATTGCAAATTGGTCAATTTTTCCGTAAGATGCCCAGCCTGCCATGCACGAAGAACCAAAGTGATTTATGTAACCTTGTACAAAAACGTTTGAAAATGAAGTTATCGCCATTTGTATTCCGCCAGGAAGTCCTACTTTTAAGACTTTTTTAAGTTCTTTTAAGTCTATTTTAAGTTCTTTGATTGAGATTTTACAACATTCTTTTGAGGTAAAAAGAACCGCTAGAATCAAAATTGCCGAAACTGCTTCTGAGATGATTGTTGCATAAGCCACCCCCGCTATGCCAGTTTTTAAAACTAAAACAAAAAAAAGGTCAAGGACGACATTTAAAATTGATGTTAAAACTAAAAAGTAAACTGGGCGTTTTGAATCTCCCACGGCTCTTAAAATTCCAGAACCCATATTGTAAAGCATTAGCCCTTCTAGTCCCGCAAAATAAATTTTCAAATACTCAGCGGAAGAGGCAAAAACGTCATCTGGAGTTGACATAAGGCGGAGCATAAATGGGGTAAAAGCGATTCCTAGGGCGGTAAACAAAAGTCCTAAAATAAAAGTTGCCGCAATCATTGTGTGAACCGTTTTTTTTAGGCGGACAATGTTTCCCGCGCCAAAGTGTTGCGCAATGACGACTCCACCTCCCGTTGAAATTCCCATAAAAAATCCAACCAAAGTATTTATGAGCGGTGTTGTAGAGCCAATCGCTGCCAGGGCTTCTTTGCCAACATAATTTCCCACAACAAAACTATCCACGGTGTTATACAATAGCTGAAAAATATTTCCCGCCAAAAGTGGTAATGAAAATATGACTATATGTTTGTATATGAAACCAGAAGTCATGTCACGGGTGGTATTTTGATTCAACATAGATTCCATTATAAAACGCTTTTTCAAAAAAAACTACTAGGACAAATTTTTGAGTTTTGTGAATTATTTTTGTGTAAAAAAAAGGCAGATTCTGTTTTACAAAATCTGCCAAGAATCAAGGAGTTTCTATGAAGAAGTCAAGCGTTCTTACTTGCTTTTATAAACAAAATGAATAAAACTCTTTTTGGTTACAAGAATTTTTTATATTATTCTTTATTTTTCGAGTTTATATTTTCCTGTTGTAACCGTATGCCCATTTGTAAACACATCAAACCAAATTTCAGAATTGCGCGTTGTGTCAAGAGCCGCGTAAAATTCTTCAAGATTAGAAACCGCTTTGTCATTTACAGCGGTAATAACATCTCCATTTTGCAATCTTAAAGCTGCGGCAGGCGATTTTTCTTGAACGCTACTAACTACAACGCCTTTGACCTTTTTGTTGTCGATTTTTAATTGTTTTTTAACATCATCGGTGAGCGGGGAGGCGACAAATCCTGGCCAAAGCGCACTGTTGTTAGAAGAAACATCGTTATCGCGTTCGTCAATTTTAATCGAAAGGTCAAGTTTGCTTTTTCCGCGCAAAACAGTAAATGTTACGGTTTTACCCGCAGGAATGTTTCCAACTTCGCGTTGAAGCTGTTCAATTGATTTTACCTCTTTTCCGTCAAGAGCAATTATGTAATCGCCAGCTTGCATTCCGCCTTTCATAGCGGGGCTTCCAATGAATATTTCTCCAGCAAATGCACCAGTTTGTTTTTTGTCGATTCCCAATTCGGTTTTATAGGCTTCAGTTGGCTCCATAAGGCTTACTCCCAGCCACCCATAAGAAATTTTTCCGCTCGTAATAAATTGGTCAATCGCCGTTTTAATGTTATTTATAGGAATAGAAAATCCCAAGCCTTGACTTCCGCCAGATTGAGAAGCAATCCAAGTGTTAATTCCAATAACTTCTCCGTAAATATTTACAAGCGGTCCTCCAGAGTTTCCCTGATTTATTGCCGCGTCAGTCTGAATAAAATCTGAAATTGAACCGATTTGCCCGCCAGACCTTCCTGTTGCACTTACAATTCCTTGTGTTACAGAAGCAAAATACCCAAGGGGGCTACCAAGTGCCAACACAATGTCCCCTTGCTGAACTTGTTCGCTATCGCCAAGTTTTGCTATAACAATCGAATCGTCATCGCAATCAAAAGAAACTAGGGCAACGTCCATGCGTGGGTCAGCACCAACAAGCGTTCCATCAAATTCGCGCCCATCATTTAATTTTATTTTAATAGTTGTGGCACTTCCTGCAACGTGATTATTTGTAAGCACATAGACCGTTTTTCCGCTTTTGCGAACAATTACGCCGCTTCCAAGCCCCGACTGCTCATATTCGCGCGTTCCAGAATCTCCATCGCCACCTGGATTCCCAAAGAAAAATGGCAAATCCCTAAATGGATTAAATGTTTGAACCGTTGTTTTTTCGGTAACGTCAACTTCTACAACCGCAGGAAGCACTTGGCTTGAAATTGAACGGAATGTGTTTTGCAAAGCCTGCGTAACTTCGAGCGAGTCAGATGGCAATTTTGTTTGTGGCTTTGTATCCGCAAAGGCAACATTTGCCGAACCGTTATTCACTTTGCAAGAAAGAGCTAAAAATCCAAAAGAAAGTGCTGCTACAGTGGCAGTTCCCAAAATGCGTTTTGTAATTGTATTCATAAAGAAGAAACCTCCAAAAAGTTTTCGTAATCCTTTTTTGAAATATAATATATTTTGCAAAATAAATGTTACATTTCAAACAGAAAATCTTGTTATAAATTTTAGATTGTTGTTATTTTTGTGCCATTTAAATAGAAGATTTTGTTGCTGCAAACGTTTTATGTTTATTTTAAGAAAACATCAGTTCGCAACTTTTGTCCCTTTTCTTAAAATACAATTAAATTGTTAAACAAAAAAAATCGTGGTTTACAAAAATGCCACTACATTTTTGGATAGCGTTACAAAAGGTATGCTGAAAATCATTTTTACGCACTTGACTAAAAATCGTAAAATTTGATAATATACGATACATTTATTTCTGTTGTTAAGGAATCCGTTACTCCTTACGGCGAAAAAGTAGAGGTTTAAGATGTACGCAGTTGTTGAGTATAAAGGCAATCAGTACAAAGCAGTAAAAGATTCTGTTCTTAACGTCAGCAAAATCAATGACGCAAAGAAAGGCGACACGGTAACTATTGACACCGTTCTGCTTGTAAGTGATGGCGACAAAGTGTCTGTCGGTGCGCCCTACGTTAAGGGTGCAAAAGTGACGGTTGAAGTTGGGGATACTTTCCGCGATAAAAAAGTGCTTGTGTTCAAGTATAAGTCAAAGAAAGATTATCATCGCTTAATTGGTCATCGTGAATCATACACAAAAGTTACTGTAAAGGACGTTGTGTTAGCATAAGAATGACAGAAGTCCGTTTGTTCTGCAAAGAGGACGGCTCGTTTTGCCGTTGCATTGCAGAAGGTCATGCGGGATTTGCAAAGCGGGGTAAAGATATTGTTTGCGCCGCTGAAAGTTCACTTTTGCGAACCGCATTATCTGTGTTGCAAAAGACGGACGGAATTCAGGTAGTTAGCGATGCACAAAAACGCGGAAGATTAGATTTTTCTGTTTTGTCATTTGCGGCTGCCCAAAGAAATCGTTTGATATGCGTAGCTGATTTTATCCGTTGCGGTTTTGAAGAGCTAAGTTCGGAATATCCTGCGCACATCAAGTTTTTTGAAGAAAAAGCAGACTGGTTTGTTCCAGTGGAGGATTAAAATGGGGCGTACAAAAGGTGGTAGCGGCGCAAAAAATGGTCGTGATTCAAACCCAAAACATCTTGGCGTAAAAAGATTCAGCGGTCAAAAAGTGACGGCTGGTTCAATTATTGTTAAACAGCGTGGAACTCGCATTCATCCTGGCGCAAATGTAAAACGTGCTGGCGATGACAGTTTATTTGCATTGGTTGATGGTGTTGTTGAATTTGGTCAGCACCGCGACCGCAAAATCGTTTCTGTTGTAGAAAATACAGCAGTTGCAGAATAAAAACTTTTCTAAAGAGTTCTCTTAAAGGCTGTTTAGCAGATTTTTTTCTGTTAAACAGCTTTTTTTTTGACATCTTTTAAAAACGAGGCTTTTATGATTCAATTTGCTGATGAAGCGGTTATTCGTGTAGTTTCTGGTCATGGTGGAAACGGTTGCGCTTCTTTTAGACGAGAAAAATATATTCCCGATGGCGGACCAAACGGCGGTGATGGCGGTCGTGGCGGCGATGTCATTTTTTGTGTGCGGAAAAATCTGCGGACACTTTCTCATTTGCGTTTTCATCCTGTTTTTAAGGCAAAAAATGGTCAAGACGGAATGAGCTGGAATCGTTATGGAAAAGACGGCGAGGATATTGTAATTCCAGTTCCCCCAGGGACCACAATTCGGGACAATAAAACAGGCGATTTGATTCACGATTTTACAACAGAAAGTGAAGATGAACAATTTTTGTTTTTGCGTGGCGGAAATGGTGGCTGGGGAAACGTTCATTTTAAAAGTAGCACAAATCAGGCTCCCCGCAGGGCAAACAAAGGCGAGCTAGGCGAAGAGCGGGAATTGCGGGTGGAACTTTCCATTATGGCGGATATTGGCTTGGTCGGTTTTCCGAATGCGGGAAAATCAAGTTTGCTTGATATGTTTACAAACGCGCGTCCAAAAATCGCTCCGTATCCATTTACGACAAAAATTCCAAATTTGGGCGTTTTGCACGTGGATTCTGACACTGATTTAATTATTGCGGATATTCCTGGAATTATAGAAGGTGCTTCGGAGGGAGCGGGGCTTGGAATCCGATTTTTAAAGCATATTTCGCGCACTGCTTGCTTGATTTTTATGATTGATTGTTCGGACGAAAACTGTTTTTCTTCTTATTCCGCACTTTTGCGAGAGCTTGAAACTTTTGATTCTTCTCTTTTGGAAAAAAAGCGGATTGTTTTGTGCAACAAAATTGACGAAGAGGGAGCTTTACAAAACGCCCTAATTGTTAAGGATAATATTTTTAATGTTGACAAAAATATTCCCGTGATTCCGATTTCCGTTTTAGCGCGTACAAACATTGAAGAGGCAAAACAAGAAATTGTTAAAATGGTATTGCAAGATTTAAACTTAAAAAAATCTGAAAATGAACAAAAAAATGCCTTTTTGGAAGGGCGTTCCGTTGATGAAAGTATGGAAACTCAATTTCCAGGTTCAGAGTGAAAATTGCAGTTCTTGGCGGAAGTTTTAATCCAATTCACTTAGGGCATCTTGCGCTTGCTGATGAAGTTTGTCAGTCGCTTTCTTACACAAAAGTGCTGTTTGTGCCAACGTATAATCCGCCGCACAAACAGGCTTTTGAAATGCTTTCTGCTGAAAATAGACTTAATATGGTAAAAATTGCTTGTTCTTATGACAATCGTTTTGACGCAGAAGATTGTGAGCTAAGGCGCAAAGGCACTTCTTACACTTACGACACCATATTGTATTTGCAGGAAAAATATAAAAATCAGCTTGAAGAAAAAATTGCTCTTGTTTTAGGCGAGGATTTATTTTTTGGTTTTCACAATTGGTACCATGCAAAAGAATTGTCAGAGCTTTGCACACTGGTGTTAGCGCATCGCCCCCAAGAAACTCATGAATCGGGTTTTTCTAATATTCCGATAGGAAATTATGCTTTAAAAGCAAGCGAAAATTGGTCATTTTTAGACGAGCCACTTTTTAAAGATGCAATTCACATTCAAAATCCGCGCCTTCAAATAAGTTCTACAGAAATCCGCGCTCGAATCGCACAAGGTAAAAGTTTTAAATACCTTGTCCCAAACGGCGTTTTTGAATATATTACAGAAAGAGGTTTATATGGAGCTTCAACGCCAAGAAAATAATGCACAGTTTGATTTTTCCCTTGCAAGCCAAAAGATTTTAAAATTTGCGCAAGTTTCAGAAAAACCAAAACGCTTTGAACATTCGCTTAGAGTTGCAAAAATGGCAGAAGAATTGTGCCTTCGCTACGGCGAAAATCCGCAAAAAGGCTATTTAGCGGGAATTGCTCACGATATGTGCAAAGAATTTAGCGATGAATTGCTTCTTTCGCTCGCTTCGCACGATGGAAAGCCGATTTCTGATTTAGAAAAATCCATTCCCTCCCTTTTGCACGGGCGGGCGGCGGCTGTAAAACTTGAACGCGATTTTGGAATTGACGATAAAGATATTTTGCAAGCGGTTGCCTGTCACACACTGGGCGGAAAAAATTTGTGTTCGCTTGCAAAAATTTTGTACATTGCAGATAGAATCGAGCCTTCAAGACCGCAATCTTCAGAAGAATATCGTTCAAAGTTGATGGAAAAAAATCTTGACGAAGCGGTTTTGGCTATTTTAAGCGAACATGAAGCTTATCTTGCGTCAAAAGGAACTAAAATTGCCGAACAAACACTGCTTTTTAAAAAAAGTCTTTGTCAAAAAAAGGAAAAATAAATGGATGTTTCACAAGAAAGAAGAAGTGCCGTTTTTTTGCTTGTAATACTTGTCATAATTATAGGACTTGTCGTTTTCATTTTACAATCGTTAAAAACTGACCCAATTTCTGAAACAATAAAGCGCGATGAAGTTGTAAAAATGCTGATTGTTTTAAATGATGGCGAAGGAAACGCACTTGCAACCGATGTTCTCGCCTATTATCCTCCGTCACATCAAGGGGCTTTGTTTAACATTTTGGGAAACACGGGGGCAATTTACCAAAGTTTAGGTCGTGTAGACCGCATTGACGCAATTTACAAAGAACACGGAATTTCCACTTATATTTCCGAAGTTTCAAAGTTGACGGGGCTTTCTATTCCGTTTTATATGGAAATTTCGCTTGATGGTTTGCGGCTTTTAACTGATTTGCTTGGTGGAATGAAAGTTTTTGTGCCTTCTCCAGTTGATTATCATTCGGATTCGGGCGAACGTTGGCTTTTACCAAGCGGAGCTGTTACGCTTGATGGGGACAAAATTCAAACGTACATTCAATATATTTTGCCAACTGAAACAGAAAGGGAGCAAATTGACAGGCGACAAACGGTTT
>CALCEK010000159.1 GCA_937900125.1 uncultured Treponema sp.
CCTCGATTTAAATGCCCTCGCCACAGAACTTCGCAACGAGCTCAATTCCTCCAACGGGCAAAAAAGACTCCGCGCCATTCGCAGGCTCGAAGTCGTTGAAGCTTTTAAAAAATCAGGCAAGGACGGAGAACTTGAGGCAATGGACGAGCTTGGACTTGGACGCAACATGGTTAAGTCCCTCAGATACTGGCTAAAGGCGACTGGAATTACAAGTGATGAGCCTAAGAAGAAAATTTTGGAGCTTTCACCATTGGGAAAAATCATCAGTGAAAACGACCCCTTCATTCAGGAAAACGGGACTTTGTGCCTTTTGCACTACAATCTTGCAACGAACATGGAGAATGCAACGAGCTGGTATTTTTTGTTCAACGAATTCAATATGACGGAATTTTCGCAGGACGACTTTTGTCGCGCCATTGAAAAATGGGATGAGATGAACGGCGAAAAAAAAGCCGCTTTTTCTAGCTTCCAAAAAGATTTTGATTGCATACGCCACACATATATTTCGCGTGGGAAAGACAACTTGGTGCTATGCGAGGACCCAGAAAGCAACATGACCTGTCCTTTTTCTGAATTAAGGCTTTTGGAACAGACGGAAAAAGAACTCGTAAGAAAAACCTGCCCATTAAAAAATACCATACCGCCTGTTATCTTGTACGGACTCATCATAAAGATGAGCGGAAAAAATGAAATCAGACTTTCCGCGCTTTTAAACGAAAAAAACAGCCCAGGGAAAATTTTCAACATGGACTCAATTTTGCTGATGAACATTTTAGGCGAGTTAGAAAACAAAAATTACCTACAGATTGTACGGACGGCAGGACTTGATGTTGTCCGCCTAAAAAAGCAGGCGACCTACGAAGAATGTGTAAAAGAATATTACGGAGAATTTGAAAATGACTAGGGAAACTAAAGAAAAAGACCAAACGCTAATCAGCATATCAAAGAATTTTCAAGTTTCCGTAAACATTTCCTACGATTTGCATGACAAGCAGAAAATCCATGATTTTATTCCTACAAAAGAAAGCCTTAGCGTAATTGAAAGACTTTTTGAAAGCACATTTTCTGCGACTTCTGACCGCTCCCATATTTTGATTGGTGCCTACGGAAAGGGAAAAAGTCACATCGTGCTTGAAGCCCTAAACCTGCTTTTTGAAAAGGACGAGAAATTGTTTGAGCATCTTTTAGAAAAAATCAAGGAGGAGAATTCAGGTTTTTATGATGACGTTAAAAACTATCTTTTGAGCAAGCGCAAAATTCTTCCTGTAATAATCAGCGGCTCCTCCACAAGTCTTAGCCAGTCCTTTTTGCGTTCGCTCTATCAAACTTTGAGGCAAAACAATCTTGAACGCTTTATGCCCGACACAAATTTTAAGGCTGCCGTCAATACTATTCAAAAATGGGAGAATGAATACCCACTCGCTTACAAGGCTTTGAAGAATGAACTTGGTATTCCTGTAAAGGACTTTGTTTCTCGCCTAAATGATTTTGACGATGCCGCTTATTTTCAGTTTGAAAAAATCTACCCAAAAATCACTAGCGGAAGCGTTTTCAATCCTTTTGCGAATTTCGACATTGTGGAACTTTATGAAAATGTGAGCAAAAAACTAAGCGATTCCGACGAGGGCTTTGAGGGAATTTTTGTTGTCTATGATGAGTTTTCAAAATATCTTGAAAGCTCTATTTCCAAGGCAAGCATAAACGACATAAAGCTCTTGCAAGATTTTGCGGAAAAATGCTGTCGCACAAGCAGCGCGGGCAATAAAAATCAACTTCACCTGCTTTTGATTTCTCACAAGGAATTCTCAAACTACATTGATAAGCTTCCAAAAGAAAAGGTCGACGGCTGGAAGGGCGTAAGCGAGCGTTTTAAGCACATCGTTTTGAATTCCGATTACAGTCAGGTCTACCAAGTTATTGGAGAAGTGATAAAAAAAGACAAAAGTTTATGGGAGGATTTTTTAAAGAATCACAAGGAAGAATTTGATGAGCTTTCCAAAATAAAAAGTGTACAAAAACTTTTTTATTACAAAAATGAAGAGTGCAAGTTTGTTACAGAAATTTGCTACCCGCTAAGTCCCGTGGCAAGTTACATTCTTCCGCGCTTGTCCGAAAAAATTGCGCAAAACGAGCGCACTATGTTCACCTTTTTGGCGGGGAATGAAAAAAATTCTTTGAGTGCCTTTTTGGAAAATGAAGATTTTGACTGCAAGATTCTGCATTTTGCAGAGCCAGACATTCTTTTTGATTATTTTGAAGGTCAACTTAGAAGCGAAAACTATACAAGCCCCATAAAGAAAATTTATTCCACAACAAAAAAATGCCTTGAAGCCCTAAAAGATGATAGCGGACAAAAGCACGACTTTGAGGAAAAAATTTTAAAGACGCTCTGCCTTATTTACTGTCTTGGACAATTTGAACGCATAAGTCCTACAGCTGAAACTCTAGTCGATGTGTATTCATTCGGCGGTGATTCGCTTGGAAAACAAAACTGGAAAAACATAAGCGATGCCATAGAGAATTTGCGGAAGAAGAATATTTTGTATTTGAGTCGCTCAAACGGATTTTTAATATTGAAGGAAAATTCAAACCTTGACCTACAAGAAATCCTTCCAAACATAATAGAAAAAAGAAAGCATAAGATAAGCGAAGTTGAAATCCTTAATGCTCAGAATCAGGAAAAATTTCTTTACCCCGTAAAATACAACATTCAAAAGCAGATGACGCGGTATTTTGACTTTATGTTTTATGACGCAGGGCAAAACGATTCTTTTGACATTTATGAGGAGATTGAAAACAAAACCCTTGACGGTCTTGCGCTTGCTCTGATTTTTACAGGGGAGAAAGCTGAGGAAAAAACGAGATATGATTTTGCAAAACGGCTTTCTGAAAAGCTGCGATACAGTTGCATAATTTTAAGAAAGGAGAATGATTTTAAAAGCATTGCGACGGAACTTCGTGAATTGGATGCAATAGAATTTTTAAAGGCTGAGAACGCGGAGGATAAAATTCTTTGCGATGAATTGACTTTAATTGAGGACGACCTTTTTGCTTCCGTACAAAAGTTCATTCTGGATTTTACACATCCTGAAAATGAAAAGTGCTGTTATTTTTATTTGGGAGAGGAGAAAAAACTTTACCGTCGCTCTCAGTTAGATTGTCTTTTGTCTGACATCTGCGATTCTAACTTTACAAAAACTCCTATCGTAAACAACGAAACGCTGAACAAGAATATTCTTTCTGGTGCGGCGGACAAAAGCCGCAGGACTTTGATTGATGCGATTTTGAATTCCGAAGAAAGCGATTTGGGAATTACGGGCGGGCAGGAGCTTTCATTTATGCGGAGCGCACTGGGAGTTACAGGTATTCTACCAGGTATTCTACCAGGTGTTCTACCAGGCGGGAGAGTTGAGATTGTCGGGCGCAAAAGTGATTACAAGAGTTTTGACACTACAAGCGACAATCTTAAGGAAAACTACAAATTCCTTTTTGATTCAATTGCAAGCCTCATAAAAAAAGCGGAGAAAGAAGAAATCCCTGCAAAAAACATTACGGATTGCCTGTGCGACAAGAAAAACAAAATCGCTCT
>CALCEK010000160.1 GCA_937900125.1 uncultured Treponema sp.
CAATTTGTTTATAATAATAAAATATTATACGATGAAGCAATGGAAATTATTAAAAATCAGCCGACTGCTGTTCAGAAGTTTTGCGAATTTATGCAAAAATATCGGCAAATTGAGGGAATTGATTCTGCGGCAGCTCTTGCAAATTGTGGCGATGAAGAAGTTTTACAGATTGCAGTTTCTGAATATTATGCTACAATTACACGTAAGGCGGACGACCTTGAACGTTTTATGAATATGGGCGATTTGCGCAATTACACCGTGCTTGTTCACGCAATAAAAAGTTCTTCTCGTTTAATCGGTGCATTAGGTCTTTCAAAAATGGCAGCTCGCCTAGAAGAATGTGGCGATGCAGAAAATTTAGAAGAAATCTTGCGCGATACGCCAACTTTGCTTAAACTATATCGTGGGTACAAAGAGCGATTAAAGCCCGTTGCCCCCCCAGAAAAACCTCCGTTGAGCGATGCCGAATTTGCAGATGCTAAAGTTGCAATCAAGGAGTACGCGGCTACGGATGATTTTAATTCTATTTTAAGTATTGTTACTTTTTTGGAACAATATCAGCTTTCTGCGGAGCAAGAGTCACTTTTCGGAAAGCTACAAAATTGTGTAAAATTACAGGATACATCGCTTATTGCCGATGTTCTTTAGGGAGTTAGCTTTTATGGAAAAAAAATTGCTTTTAATAACAAAAAATGATTCTACTTTCTTGATTCGCGCACTAATAAAAAGCCTTTCAGATGGTGGATACGAAGTGATTACCTCTATTCCAGACATGGAATGTATTCAGGCGTTAAAAATGGAAGGAATTTTGCCAGACATAATCCTTGTTTATCTTGAAGATTACGAAGATAAATACGAGGAACTGTTTACTTATCTCAAAAAAGTTATAATCCTTGATGGAACACGCAGGTATTTGTATTTAATCGGAAATGAAATCGAGTTTACGGCGGTTTACAAATATATTGCAAAAAAATGGATAACTTTTGCCTTTACACGTCCTGTTAATTCCGCTGAATTGATAAAACAAATTGAATCTTTTTCTGCCGATTACAGTTATGAACTTGATGAGGCAGATGGCGATGTTCCCATGAGGCACAAAAGGTCGCTTTATTCCTATGACCCGCAAAAACAAACAATTTTGCTTGTAGACGATGACACCACATTTTTAAAAGGAATGGAACGCTGGTTGGTCAAAGATTATAACGTTTTTACCGCAAGTTCTGGAATGGACACCATATCGTTTTTAAAAAAACGCACTGTAAATTTAATTTTGCTTGATTACGAAATGCCCGTTTTGTCTGGACTTGAAGTTTTCCAAATGCTAAAATCCGAACCTGCAACAGAAAATATTCCCGTCATTTTTTTAACTTCAAAAGATGACAAAAAAACTGTCGTAGAAGTTCTTGCGGCAGGTCCTGAAAATTACCTTTTAAAGACAAAGCCGCCCGCAGTTTTAATGCAGGATATTCAAAAATTCTTTGAAAGTCGCACTCCAAGAAGTTCCGCCTTGAAAATTCCTGGTGTAAAACAGATTCCTGCAAAACAGGTTTAAGCGGTCTTTGATGAAAATTCAAAAAATCTTTATAGCAGAAAGGAGAGTTCGCCTTGATGATTTTTTGCGCGAACAACTGCCTTTTTGCTTAAAGGATTTTCCGCCACTTTCAAACTCTAAAATTCGGAGGCTGATTATGGCGGGGGCGGTTTTTGTAAACAACAAACAATGTCGCAAAACCGCTTTTGAGCTTCAGAAAAATTCGCGCGTTTTTGTTCAACTTGACACCGAAAAACTTTTTTTTGAAAAAACGCCGAACGATATAGATTTTGTGCTTTCCGATTCTGACGTTTTGTTTTTTGATGATTCTTTAATTGTGATAAATAAACCGCCCTTTATTCCAACGGAAGACACAATTGTTGCCACAAGAAAAAGCGTTCATTCTGCACTGATAAAATATTTGTGGGAAAAAAATCCCGAATTAAAAAATCCGCCTTATTGTGGAATTATGCACCGCCTTGACCGCGAAACAAGCGGTTGCCTTTTGTTTACGCTCACACGGAGTGTAAATCCCAAAATACACGATTTATTTGAAAATCACGCTGTTAAAAAAATGTATCGTGCCGTTTGCGCATTGCCAAAAAACAATCATTTTGTTGTAGGACAAACATTTAGCACTGAATTTTTTATGGGGAGGACGAGTGCAAAAAGTGCTAAGTGCAAAATGGGAAAAATCGCTCAAAATACTGGGGGCGTGTATTCTCGCACAGATTTTTGCATTAGCGGGATAAATAAAAATTTTGCCTACATTGATTGCTTTCCAAAAACAGGGCGCACTCACCAAATACGTCTACATTTGTCTAGTATGGGACTTCCCATCGTTGGCGATGAGTTGTATGGTTCAAAAGTTTCCCTTGCGGAGTACAACAATCGTATAATGCTACATTCCGCTCTTTTGGAATTTATCCACCCCAAAACCGATTCCCTAATTTCTATAAAATCCCCACTCCCAAACGGCTTTTTTTAAGCAGAAAATGCTGACAGTGCGCGTGAATGGCTTGCGGTTTGCGCGGGCGGCTTGCGGCTTGCACGAGCGACTGACAGTGTGCGGCTTGCGGCTGACAGTTTGCGGGCGACAGTATTGCACTTAGAATGACAAAAAAAACCAAATAAACCTATTGACAAACTAGGTTTTATTCAGTATGGTAAAGAAAACAAAACGGAGGTTATTATGGCATATCATTTTGAAACATTGCAAGTTCACGCGGGACAAGAAAATCCAGATTCCGCTACAGGCGCACGCGCAGTTCCCATTTACCAAACATCATCGTATGTTTTTAAAGACAGTGACGAGGCGGCGGGGCGTTTTGCGCTAACAATTCCTGGTCAAATTTATTCTCGGCTTGGAAATCCCACAAATGACGTTTTTGAGGCACGAATTAACGCTCTTGAAGGTGGCGTTGGTGCGCTTGCGGTTGCAAGTGGTTCTGCTGCGGTAACTTATGCAATTCAAAATATTGCACATTCGGGAGACCACATTGTTTCTGCTCAAACTTTGTATGGTGGAACTTTTGAGCTTTTTAGCAATACACTTCGCGAACAGGGAATTGAAACAACTTTTGTTGACGGTTCTGTTCCAGAAAATTTTGAAAAAGCGATAAAACCAAACACAAAAGCCCTTTATTTTGAAACGCTCGGAAATCCTGACAGCTCAATTATCGATGTTGAAGCGGTTTCTGCCATTGCTCACAAAAATGGAATCCCTGTCATTGTAGACAATACTTTTGCAACTCCGTACCTTTTTCGTCCTTTTGAACATGGAGTTGATATTGTTGTTCATTCAGCGACAAAATTTATTGGTGGACACGGAACTTCAATCGGTGGCGTGATTGTTGACAGCGGAAATTTTGATTGGGATTCTTATGCTGACAAATTTCCCGCACTCACCAAACCAAATCCAGCGTATCACGGAATTGTATTTACAAAAGCGGTTGGAAAAGCCGCGTATGTTACAAAAATTCGGGCGACACTTTTGCGCGACACAGGGGCATCGTTGAGTCCGTTTAACAGCTTTTTGTTTTTGCAAGGACTTGAAACTTTGAGCCTTAGAGTTGAGCGTCATGTTGAAAATAGTCTTAAAGTAGTTGAATTTTTAAAATCACACAAAAATGTGGAAAAAGTTCACCATCCGTCTTTGCCCGAGGACAGTTCGCACAAATTATATACAAAATATTTCCCGAATGGAGCGGGTTCAATTTTTACTTTTGAGGTAAAAGGTGATTCTGCAAAAGCGCGGGAAGTTGTAGAAAAACTAAAATTGTTTAGCCTTTTAGCAAATGTCGCCGATGTAAAATCACTCGCTATACATCCGGGAAGTACAACACATTCTCAACTTAGCCCAGAGGAGCTTTTGTCCGCAGGAATTAAGCCTAATTCAATAAGACTTTCAATCGGCATTGAACACATTGACGATATTATTGCAGATTTAGCCCAAGCTTTAGATTACTAGACCTGTTCGGAAACCATGTTTCCGCTCAGGTCAACGAGTTTAAAACCGCTAA
>CALCEK010000161.1 GCA_937900125.1 uncultured Treponema sp.
CGGGAATCGCCTCCTCCTCGTTGAAGCACGGCACGACGAGCGAAAGTTTCGGCTTAGTCATCGCTCTGCCTCCTTTTTCCGTTCCGCGCGAACACCACGAATTTCTGACCAAAAAAGTTCAGCACGGTGTAAAATCCCATGCCGAACAAAAGCGCGACATTCTCACGGAGGCTCTCCCCCGCATTTTTTAGCAGGGCTTGAATCAGATTTTTTGCCCCGAGGTACGCAATCACATAGCAAGCCGCCGTGTTTAGGGCGAAAAGCAGAACCTGCGCGGCGGATTTTTCGCCGTCGTGAAAAGTGAAATGCTTGTTCAGAAAAAAACTCACGATTCCGCCCGCCACATAGTTCGCCGCCGAAGAAATCCAGTACGAGCAGTGCGCAAGGTTGTAAAGCGCGAACATCACGAGCGCGCCCACGGCGGTGTTCACCACGCCCACAAGGAGAAATGTCAGGATTTGCGTGCGGTCAAAAAGATTATTTTTCATCTGATTAAAGGATAATTTTTTATCCTTATTTTAATATAGGGTAATTTTTAATTCTTTTCAATTACAAGAGGATAATATATTAGTAATCTGATTTGATGAATTTCAGCGAAAATCTGCATTTTCTTTTGGAAAGCAAGGGAATTTTGATAAAGGAACTTTCCGCACAAACAGGAATCAGCGAGAACACTTTGAAGACATATCTTCGCACAAACTGCGTTGAACCGACTCTTTCAAAAGCCCTGCTCATCGCAAATGCACTGAATGTCAGCCTTGAGTTTTTGGCGTATGGAACAGAAATCGCAGAAAATCAGGGCAAAAAACTCCCCGACGACGCAAAAAAATTGCTGTCCGCTACCGAGGGCTTTTCAAAAGAGGATTTTCACATTCTGCTTGCGACAGCAAAGGCGATTCAGGAAAACAAGGGGTAGCGTTGCCATTGCAACAAACACAACGCCTTCCGTTTAAAGTTTCTCGCGTTGAACACCGACGGCACTTTCTATAAAGACACTTTTGTGGATTTTTAGAGCTGCCTTTAATGCAATGGAATGCTTAGGGCTGCAACTACGGCACTCATTAGGTTTGCAAATCCTGGATACAAAAAAAGGTGCAATTCGTAAATTAAAATAAGTGTGCAGAGAAAAACGTAAGAAAGTTTTAAAAGCGCGACAGGTATTTTTGTTTTGCTTTTCCACTGAAATGTAAAATATGCGCAAAAAGTTAAAATCAAAAACAAAGGAAAAATTCGGGGAAGTAAAAAAAGCGAGGCGACTTCAAGGACGAGGCTTAAAAGCGGGATTACAATTTTTTTGTTTTTTGAAAGAATTAAAAATACAATTTTTAACAAAATGTAGCAGAGCAATAACAGTACAAAAATAGCATTTCTTGCGCGAACAAGTTGACTTACGAGCGGTTCTTGAATTTCTACCGAAATTGAGTCGAGGGGAAGTTTTTTTTCTAAAACAAAAAATATATTTCCTAATTTTCCCAAAAATCGCATAAAGGCTGATGACCATTTTGGTGCGACTTTTATGAGCAACACTGGCTTTAGCGAAAAAAGAATCAAAATGTTTAAAAAACAACCTGCCGCTATGTCTATAATTGAGCGGAGAAATTCTTGTTCGAGTTTTACATTTTTTTGAAGCGCGTTTTGAAGATTCTTTAAAAATGAATCCCCGCTGGCGCGTTGCAAAGGCATTTTGCCATCCCGAACATAAGAGGTAAAAAAGTCCGCCAAAATCGCGCTTTCTTCTTTTTCCAATTTGCCTAAATCAAAACGAATGTCTCCAATCGACGATGACAGAACCAACGCTTGACCTTCCGCATTTTTTTGCAAAATCTTTTCAGTTCCCAACTGCGAAATGTTTTTTTGCAAAATGTTTGACGGTAAGTTTACAAGAGTTTTTCCGCCGTCCTTTTGAATCTCCGTTGGAACGTTCCAGTAAAAACGACGGTCGGTAAAAACAAATCCCCTTTTGCTTTTGAGCCACAGCGCACCGCTGATTTCTTCCTTTTCGGAAATTTTAAATTGCACCCGCAAAGCCACCAATTCTTTTGGCGAAAAATTTGTCTTAAACGAAAGACTCATGCCTCTAACACCGCTCGTGCAAGTTGGTCTGCGCAACTGGTTCCTTTTGTGCCGCAAAGATTTCCTTTTAGAATTTGGGCAATTTTTTCTGCCGACATTCCTTCGCACAATTTTGAAATTGCCTTTAAGTTTCCGTTGCAACCGCCTTCAAAAGAAATGTCTGTGATAATTCCGTCTTCGCGAGTAAAATGAATTTTTTTTGCACACACCCCGCTTGTATTAAAAGAAATCTGCTCTTTCACTTAAAAAATGCCTCTTTTTACTTATCGGCAAAAATTGTGAATTTTGTAACTTAAACTTACAGTCGCCTGATTTTGCGGGGCTGACAGTTTGCGTGGTGGCGTACAGTTCGCGTGAGCGAACTGTTAGTCTTAGCTAACTCTTTATAATAAATAGACTTTTTTTTTGCGATGGTGTAAAATGTTAGTATGAAAACGCACACATTTAAGGGGGGAATTTATCCTCCAGAAAAGAAAGAACTGAGTGCCGATAAGCCGATTACCGCAGTTTTTCCTGTTTCAAACACCGTGACCATTCCTGTAACAATGGGTGGCGCACCAAACACTCCGCTTGTTAAGGTTGGAGATGTCGTAAAAAAAGGGCAAGTTATTGCAAAAAGCGATGCCTTTATGTCCGCTCCAGTTCATGCTTCAATTTCGGGCAAAGTCAAAAAAATCCAAACGAATTTGGTAACAGGCGGTTCTTTTGCGCCTTGCATTATAATAGAAGGAAATGGTTCGGAAGAAACTGATTTTCTGCCTCCGCTAGACATTTTGTCTTGTTCAAAGGAAGAAGCTCTTGCGCGGGTGCGGGAAGCAGGCATTGTCGGAATGGGGGGAGCGTCTTTTCCGACCCATGTAAAACTAAATCCACCGAGTGACAAAAAAATCTCCTATGTGCTTTTAAATGCTGCCGAATGTGAACCCTATCTTACCGTTGACGAGCGCACACTTTTAGAAGACGCACAAAAAGTAATCGATGGACTTTCGATTGTTTGCCAAATCCTTGAAAAATCAGCTGAAAATGAAAAATCGAATCAAATAAAGGGAATCATCGCGCTTGAAACAAATAAGGCTCACACCGCGCCTCTTTTGCAAGAAGAAATTAAAAAGGCTGCCTTAGAAAATAAAATTTCAATCGCGTTTGTAAAAACAAAATATCCTCAAGGGTGCGAAAAAAATATTGTTGACGCAATTTTAAACGTTGAAATCCCCGCAGGAAAACTTCCCGCAGATTCTGGGGCGGTTATTTGCAACGTGGGAACTGTTTGCGCAATCAGCGACGCATTCCGCTTGGGAAAACCGCTCATTGAACGCGCATTTACAGTTTCGGGCGGAGCGTGCGAAACTC
Organism: uncultured Treponema sp.; assembly: GCA_937900125.1. GTDB lineage: Bacteria > Spirochaetota > Spirochaetia > Treponematales > Treponemataceae > Treponema_D. Next base: position 3,424 of record CALCEK010000161.1, read on the forward strand.
CGTGCAATTTGCGTGTTCCAGTTGGGACTCTTTTGAGCGATTTGAGCGGAAATGCTTTTAAACTAAAAAATGGCGAAGTTGCAAAAATTATAAGCGGTGGTCCGATGATGGGATTTTCGATGGAAAGTGAAAATTTCCCAATTGCAAAAGGAACAAGCGGAATCACTTTTTTAACAAAAGCAGAAACCTATCTTACGCAAGAAGACCCTTGTATAAATTGCGGGCGTTGTGTAAAAGCTTGCCCCATGCGTCTTACACCCGTTTTGATGATTCGCTCCTTAAAGGCAGATGAACTTGATTCTGCTAAAAAGTTTGGACTTATGGATTGCATAGAATGTGGCTCTTGCGCCTATGTTTGTCCCGCAAATGTTCGCCTTGTTCAGCGCATACGGCTAGGAAAACTCAGCGTAAGAGAAGCTCTTCAGGCAAAAAAATCTCAAGGAGGAGCAAAATGACTTCATCTGATTCACAAGTATTTCTTTCTTCAAGTCCGCATTTTACCGCTGGCAGTTCAACGCAGCGCATAATGGGAACCGTTTTAATTTCGCTAATCCCCGAATGTGTTTGCGCAGTTGTAGTTTTTGGTTTACACGCACTTGTTACGCTTTTTTGTTCTGTTGCAGGATGCGTTTGTTTTGAAGCGTTGTTCCAAAAAGTTACAAAAAAGCCGATTCGCGTTTTTGACCTTTCTGCCGCTGTAACGGGAGTTTTGCTCGCACTTTCTGTAACTTCTATGGTGAGTCCATGGATGGTTTTGGTGGGAGCTTTTGTTGCCGTTGTTGTAGGAAAAGGACTTTTTGGCGGACTTGGGCAAAATACATTTAATCCCGCACTTACAGGTCGCGGTTTTATGGTTTTAAGCTTTGGCTCTGCAATGAACACTTATTTTTCCCCAAATTCTGGTGTTAGCCCGTGGAAATGGAATTTTTCTTCAAGCGGAGTTGATGCACTTTCTTCGGCAACATTTTTAGGCTCGGCAAAAAATGGGAATCTCATTTCGCAAAACGAAATTCTTTCCTATTTAATAGGGAATCGCGCAGGCTGTATGGGAGAAACTTCGGTCATTTTGATTTTAATTTCATTTTTGTTCCTATTGCTGACAAAAACAATCGATTTTCGCGCCCCTTGCGCAATGGTTTTAACCGTCGTTTGCGCTTCTTTTTTATACGCACTTGCAAAATTCAATTCGTCACAAGAAATTGCGTTGTATGTTTTACAAAGCGTGTTGACTGGCGGCTTGCTTTACGGAGCCACATTTATGGTAACAGATTACGCCACAAGTCCAGTCGTGCCATACGGACGGGTAATATTTGGCGCGGGTTGCGGACTTATTACATTTTTAATCCGCACATTTGGAAGTTACCCAGAAGGCGTTATGTTTAGCATTTTGATAATGAATGCGATTGTGCCGTTTTTGAACAATGTAACGGGGCGCAAGTACGGTTACGGAAAACGCGCGGGGAGGGCAAAAGATGAACTCTAATGATGGTTCTATTTTTTCTATGATACGTTTAGGTTTAATTTTGGCAGTTTACGCAGTTGCCTCGTGTACAGTTTTGGCTTTAGTAAACAACATAACTTCTCCAGTGATTAAGCAAAATCAAGAACGAAAAGCGCAAGAAGGAATGAAAACAGTTTTTCCCTTAGCCGAATCTTTTGTTCCCGCAGATAATTTTTCTGAGGCAAAAAACGCGGCAATTAAAATTGACGGACTTTTTATTGCAAAATCTGGAAGCGATGTTTTGGGTGCAATCGCGCAAGTTACAGGTCCAACTTATGACCAGGCGACAATCCTCGTTGGATTAGATACAAAAGGCATTGTTACGGGATTGACTTTTTTAAAAAACACCGATTCGCCAGGCTTTGGCTTAAAAGCAAGCGATTCTTCATTTAAAGTCAAAAGCGGAAAAACATTTTACGGACAATTTGCGGGACTTGATTCAAAAGAAGGTTTTGTGAGCGGAAAAAATTTTGACGCAATCTCTGGCGCAACAATTACAAGTAACGGAATTGCAGAACTTGTAAGCGCGGGAGTTCAAGTAATTCAAGTTTATTTAAAGGAGAATCACTATGAATAATAAATCCTATACTTTTGTTAAGGGGATTCTGATAGAAAATCCGCTTTTGATTTTAAACATCGGCTTGTGTTCCGCGCTTGGAATTACAACGAGTGTTTTTAATGGACTTGGAATGGGATTTGGTATGACGTTTGTCCTTGTTATGAGCGAACTTGTAATCAGTTTGTTTAGAAATCACATTCCGACTTCCATACGACTTCCTGTGTTTATCATAATAATTGCGGCGTTTACAACCATTGTTCAAATGATTTTGCAGGCTTACGTTCCGTCTTTGTACGATGCACTAGGTGTTTTTCTTCCATTGATTGTTGTCAACTGCATTATTATGGGGCGGGTAGAAGCGTTTGCCTCTAAAAATTCTCCGCTTGATTCCATTTTGGACGGATTCGGAATGGGCTTAGGCTATACACTTGTATTGGTTGCGATTTCCCTTATCCGCGAACTTTTTGGAAGTGGCACTTTGCTTTCTGGTACCGCACTTAAAATCGAAATAATCCCAGAATCCTACAGAATCGGAATCCTAAATAGTGCGCCAGGCGGATTTTTGGTCTTTGGCATAGTGGCAGCAATAAATCAGGCAATTCAAAATGCCCGCAAAACTGGAGGGGCTAAATGAGCAACTTGTTAAGCATTTTTATAAAATCAATGTTGATTGATAACGTGGTTTTTGTGCAATATTTGGCAATTTGTCCGTTTATCGGAATGACAAGCGAAACAGGAAAGGCAAGTGGGATGGGGCTTGCGACAACTTTTGTAATTGTGCTTGCAACTGCGGTAACATGGCCACTTTACACTCTTGTGATGATTCCTTTGCATCTGGAATTTTTACAAACACTCATTTTTATCCTTGTGATTGCTTCTCTTGTTCAGTTAGTTGAATTTTATCTTAAAAAATCTGCGCCAGGCTTGTACAGTTCAATGGGAATTTATCTTTCACTCATAACAACAAATTGCGCCGTTCTTGCAATTACTTTAAATTGTTTTAAAAACAACTACGGTTATTTGCAAAGTTTGGTGTACGCGCTCGGAAGTGCCTTGGGATTTTTACTGAGCATGGTGATAATGTCTGGCGTTCGGTCAAAATTAAAAACCGCCGATGTTCCAAAGGCTTTTAAAGGAACACCAATTTTATTTGTTGCTGCGGGGCTTTTAAGCCTTGCCTTTTTGGGATTCAAAGGACTTATCAAATAGGGGAGAAATAGATGAAGCTCGTGATAACAACAATAATCGTTGCCTTAGTGGTTGCCTTTATTTTGGGACTTTTGCTAGGGCTTTTTAAAAAGATTTTTGCCGTAGAAGTTGACCCAAAAGTGAGCGAAATTAGAAACGCGCTTTCTGGTGCAAACTGTGGCGGTTGTGGCTACGCAGGGTGCGATGCTTTTGCGGCGGCAGTTGTAGCGGGAGAAGCCCAACCGAGCGGCTGTGTTGCAGGCGGAAGCGGAGTTGCAAAAAAAATTGCAGAAATTTTGGGTGTTGATGCAGGAAGTGGTGCAAAAAAAGTCGCATTTTTGGCTTGTCACGGAACAAAAGAATGTGCCCTTGAAAAAGCTTCGTATAATGGTGTAAAAACTTGTCGCGCGGTGCAACTTTCTGTAAACGGAATAAAAAAATGCGCTTTTGGTTGCATTGGCTACGGCGACTGTAGCGAAGCTTGCCCATTTGGCGCAATCACAATGGGTTCTGATGGGCTACCTGAAGTTAATCTTAAAACGTGCGTTGGTTGCGGAAAGTGCGTAAAAGCTTGTCCAAAACACCTATTCAGACTTATAGATGCTGACACAAAAGGTGCAATCGCGTACTGTTCAAATCACAGCGATAACAAACCGCAAATTAAAAAGGACTGCTCAGTCGGTTGCTTTAAGTGCGGCTTGTGTGCGCGAAAATGCCCTGTCGGATGTATAGACCTTTCGAGCGGTATTCCGATGATGGACTATTCAAAATGCACGGCGTGTGGTGAATGTGTAAAAGCTTGCCCTGACAAAGTTTTGGCGTTACGCGCGTAATTTTGCACTTAAATGTCAAATTTTCCCGCTTGCAAAAGTGGGCGGGAAAACATACACTGTTTTTATGAAAAAAAAATCATCTCAAAAATTAAGTTTAAATTCTCCGATTTCTTTTTTTGTTTCTTGGATTCCGATTCTTATTTTAATCTTAAAATGCTTCGCAAAAAATCAGTTTTTAGATTCACTATTCATTTGTAATGGTGCCGCTTTTGGCTCTTTTCCTTTTAAATTCAATTCTTTTACTAACTATATTTCCATTTTTTTACACCCTTTTGGTTCATATCAGTTTACAGATTGTTTTTGCGCTTCACTGTGCATATTTTTTCTTGGCAGCGAAAACGAAGAACGCTATGGTTCTGCACTTTTGCTTTTGCTAATTTTGCTTGCAACTTTGGTAAGTGGCGTTTTTTCAGTTTGCTTTAATCCGCTTTTTTTAACGGGAAGTGCAGAGATTGTATTTTTGTTTTTCATTTTAAGTTTTTTTCAAGAAAAAAGCTTTCCTTTAGCAAAAGCGTCCGCGTTTTTTGTATACTTTTTATTTGTATTGTTTTCTGCTTTAAATTTTAATGGCGAAAAAAAATCCCTTCTGGCAGTTCCAGTTTTAATTCAACTGTTAGGAGCTTCTGTTTCAGGCGCGGTTTGTTATTTTTCAGCAATTTCTTCTATTAAAAAGAATAAAAATTTAAGCAAAAAAGCGCAAAAAGATAAAATGTCAGAAAAAAAATCTGCCAACCCAAATTCCAAAAAATCCCAAAGTTCAATTGGAGACGAAAATGCCGAATTTTAAATGTCACTTTTGCAAAATCTGCGCAGGAAAAGGCTGCATAGGCGAAATTCCAGGAATGGGCGGCCCGAACAAAAGTCAAAATTGCATTGAAAACTTTGCCGCCTGGCAAAAATACCAGCTACCCGTATCTGAAGCGCAACAAAGCACGCCCCCACAAATTAGACTTGCGCCGATAACGGGTGCGGTCGAAAATGTGGGCTATACAGATGAACGGCAGTTTTACTTTGACCTTTTGCGTTCTTGCGCAGATTCTGGAGTTCCGCTCAGTATTGGCGACGGAACGCCTGACGAAAAGTTGCTTTTTGGCTTGGAAGCTTTGCGCAGTTTGAAAAAAAAGGCGGCAGTTTTTATAAAACCGTACCCCGACGCGCGTTTTTTTGAGCGTATCGACTGGAGTCTTGATTGCGCGGAGTTTTTGGGGATTGACATTGATAGTTACAATATCGTAACGATGCGCAATTTGGTTCATCTTGAGCAAAAAACGAGTGGGCAACTTTGCAAAATTAAGGAATATCTTTCTAAACACGGGATTCCATTTGTCATAAAAGGAATTTTTTCTGAAAATGACCTTAAAATGATTGAAGAAGTTAAACCCGATGTCGCCTATGTTTCAAATCATGGTGGGCGAGTTGACACGCATTTTGGAAGCACGGCGGACTTTTTGGCAAAAAATGCAAAATTTCTTAGCTCGCATTGTGGACAAGTGTGGGTTGACGGCGGGCTTCGCACACAAAAGCAACTTCTGGTAGCGGGGGCTTTGGGAGCTGATGTCGCACTTTTTGCCCGCCCCTTTATTACCGCCCTTTGTCGTAACAAAGAGACAGGAATCTCAGAGTTTGTAGCGGAGATTTCTAAGTAGCTTGAATATTGCGGTGTTTTGCGTTAAAAGCCGCAATTGTGAGCGGGAAGGGGCTGTCCGCAAACCCCGCGCCCCTGTTTGCATACCACACGCCATCTTCCCCCAACGCGCCCCCTGTTAGCGTACCCCGCATCCGTTCCCCGAACAGCCCCCTGTTTGCAAACTTCGCGTTCTGTTCCCCAAACTCGCCCCTATGTTCGCATACCCCGCATCTCTTCCCCAACCGCGTCCTCCGTTTGCATACCCCGCATTCTGTCTCCGAACC
>CALCEK010000162.1 GCA_937900125.1 uncultured Treponema sp.
CAAGGATTTTCTTTTTATGTGCGGTGTCATTTCCCAAAAACAAGCCCATGTTGTAATTGAAAACGATTGAGGCAAACAGTAAGAAAACGAATTTCGGCTCACCCCATGCATAGAAAAGCAGGCTTGCCAAAAACAGCACGCAATTTTTGTAGACAAGATTTGGCAGCGCATAGTAGAAAATCAGCACGGCGGGCAGGAAAAAGACAAGGAAAGTGATTGACGAAAAAAGCATACAAACCTTATTGCGATATAAAATCTTTACAAAGATACTATATCTTTCTAGCGATATTTTTGCAACCATATATCGCAATTCGGTAATAATCGGGTATGAGTTCGTTTTGGCTGAATGTAAAAAAATTGTTACCGTATAAAAATCTGGAAGTGAAAGACCTTGCCTTCCGTGCGGGCGTTCCGTATTCGACAATAATCAACGGAATGAACAAAAACAGTATGCCCCATGCCGACCTCGCGCTCAAAATCTCAAAAATCATGAACATATCGCTCGAAAGTCTTTTGGGCGAAGAAAACGTGCGCATTCTGAACGCGGAGGCAGAAACGCCCAGCCAGTCAGAGTTAGAAAAACGAGAACTTGCGCTCTACCGCAAAAACAAGCTGATTATCGATGCGCTCGAAGAAATCCCCGCCACGGTTCGGGATTCCATGCAGGATTTGATTCTTAAAACGCGGGATTCGTATTAGATTATTTTTGCAAGGTTTTAATTCTTCCTTCTAAATGGACATCGCTTGTTACGCCATCGTCTTCATAAAAATCACACGTTCCACTTCCGAGCAAATTTAAATGATTGTAATCTAACAAAGTGCTGTTTTTTGCAGGAGAGCTTGTTGGAATGCAAAAGTCTTTTCTTATAAAAAACACAATGGTGTCAAGCGGAACTTCTATAAAATGGTCGCCCTTACAAATTGGTTTTTCTTCAAACTTTTCATTTTGCCATGTTACTTGCGTCATATCTTCTGGAATGTAAACCATACGCCCAAGCGCATTTTGTTCACAAACAGGAGCAATCAAAATTCCACGCCCAACAAGCAATTCGTCTTCGCAATGCAAAGCGCGTAAATCATCTTCCCAAACAAAGCCGAGCGGTTTTATAAACATTTCGTCTAAAAGAGAAGCCTGCACAAATTCGCTGTACAAATATGGGAGCAAAGCGTAGCGCAAAGATAAAATATTTTTAAACGCATTAGTTTCTCCAAAAGCATAACATTCTTGTTCGCGCGTATTCCACGCAGAATGGTTTCGCATAAGCGGCGTAAAAACTCCAAGCGAAAGCCACCGCAAAACAAGGTCGGCACTTGTGTCATTTCCAAAACCGCCAATGTCCGCGCCCGAATACAAAAATCCCGAAAGGTTTAAGCCAGGGAGCATTTTTACTTCTTGCCGCAAATGTTCCCAAGAAGATATATTGTCGCCCGTCCAAATTCCGCCGTAGCGATGGCTCCCAATACAAGAGGCACGACTGTAAAGCAAAAATCTTTTTTGAGGATACATTTCAGCTAAACTTTCAAAAGCAGCCCGCGTCATATTTGCGCCGTACAAATTGTGAACTTTATCGTGGCAAATTGTTACGGCTTTTCCGTTTGAGTCAAAAGTGTTGTGAAAAAATCGCGCATAATCATCGGCACGATTAAAAGTGCTTCCCGCAATTTGTGTAAAATCAAAAAACGAATCTATATCCAAATTTTTTCCTTCGAATTCCTTGATTTTTTTAAACACTTCTAAAAGACTTTCGTCAGAATAAAAAAGGGCTGGCTCGTTCATGTCGTTCCAGAATCCTTCGATTCCAGAATCGACTAAAAATGAATATTTGTGTCCAAACCATTTTCGCACTTGGGGATTTAAGAAATCTGGAAAATGCGACCTGCCTGGCCAAACACCCGCTGTAAAAGGTGAACCGTTTTGTTTTTTACAAAAGAAATCATTTTTGATTCCTTCTTCGTAAACATCGTATCCCTCTTGAATTTTTACGCCCGCGTCAATTATCGGAATCAAATGCACACCAGATTCTTTTAGCTCATCAGAAAGTTTTTTCAAATTCGGAAACTTTTTTTTGTCAACCGTAAAATCTTTGTAAGATTCCATATAATCAATGTCAAGACAAATTGCTTCAAGCGGAAGCTCGGCGTTTTTATACGATTCAAAAACTTTGCGCACGTCCTGCTCTGTTTTGTACCCCCAACGACTTTGCTGAAAACCAAATGCCCAGCGCGGAGGAATATAACTTTTTCCGATTAACATTCTAAATTGTTTGGAAACAGAATGTAAAACTTCGTTTTCAGATTCCGCTGTGATTAAATAAATGTCGCATGGCTCGTGGGCTTTTACAGAAAAAATTTGTGCATCTGAAAATCCAACATCAAAAGTGATTTTTCCTGCGGTGTCAAAAAAAAGTCCTTTGCACAATTTTGTGTCAGGATTAAAAATGATAAAAAAATTGTGTGCGCCATAAAGTGAATGACTCAGCTCCGTTTGATTTGGCGTGTCCGAACACCAACTTGTGTACGAAAAACCGCGCTTGTTTATGCCACGAACATTTTCTCCAAGTCCAAACACCATATCATTTTTTAAAAGCTCACATTCCCATTCCAACGGAAAATCTTTTGTCACTTTTCCAAAATCGATTTTTTCATTTGATTCTGAAAGTGATAAAACCACCGCATTTGTTGGAATATGCAAAACATCTTTTGGACTTGCAAATGAAAATTTTTTAATCATAATATCCTCCGTTTTATGATTGCGCAAACTGCGACATATATAATTTGTAATACTCGCCTTTTTTTGCCATAAGCGATTCTGAGTTTCCTTCTTCAACAATTTTTGCTTTATCAATAAAGAAAATTCGGTCGGCATTTTTTATTGTAGAAAGTCGATGCGCAATTACAAAAGAAGTTCGTCCTTTTAGCAAAGTTTTTATTCCTTCCTGGAGAACAAGTTCTGTTTGCGTATCGATTGACGAAGTTGCTTCATCTAACACCAAAATTTTTGGCATACTTAACATTGTTCGCGCAAATGCAATAAGTTGTTTTTGTCCATTGCTCAAACCGCCACCGCGTTCGGTAAGAACTGTGTCGTAGCCGTTCGGGAGTTTTTCGATAAACTCATTTGCATGCACCGCTTTTGCCGCTTCTTTAATTTCTTCATCGCTTGCGTCTAATTTTCCGTAGCGAATATTTTCTTTTATTGTTCCGCTAAACAAATAAGTGTCTTGCGTCATAACGCCCATCTGACTTCGCAAACTAGAAATCGTAACATTTTGCACATCAAAGTCATCAATTAAAATTTTCCCTTCGGTTGCATTGTAAAATCGACTGACCAAATTTACGATTGTAGTTTTTCCCGCTCCAGTAGGACCGACCAGCGCGATTGTTTCGCCAGGCTTTACGCAAAAAGACACGTGCGACAAAACTTGATTTTCATTGTTGTAAGAAAAACTCACATCGTTAAATTCAACTTTGCCTTTTATATCGGGAAGAGTCAACGCTTTTTCGCCATCGCAAATTTCGGGTTCAGAATCTAGCACTTCAAAAATGCGTTCCGCCGAGGCAAGATTTGTAATCATCTGATTGTAAAAATTGCTCAAGTTCATTATCGGTTGCCAAAACATTCCAATGTATGTTCCAAAAGCAATGTACGTTCCAACAGAAACAGAATGGACTCCCAACACTTTTATTCCCACAAAATACAAGGCAATCATCCCGAGTCCCCAACAAAAATCAATCGCAGAAGCAAAACCGTCCGCGTACAAAACCGCATCCATAAAACTTTTTCGGTCTTCTTTTAAAAGTTTTGCAAACTCGGCATTTGTTTCTTCTTCTGCATTAAACGCTTGCACCACACGCATTCCGCTTAAATCTTCGTGAATGTACGCATTTAAATTTGATGATTTCTTTTTGCGGATTTGCCAGAGCTTGTGCGATTTTGATTCGATGAACCAAAGCAAAATTGCCATAAGCGGAATTGAACACAAGGCAGCCGAAGCAAGCCGCGCATTTTTTGTAAACATAATTGCCACAACTGTTACAATTGTAACGAACTCTGGAATTAAAGTTGTAATGCTGTTTTCTAAAATGCTTTTTAAATTATTTACATCGCCCGTAATTCTCGAAAGAATTTTTCCAGTCGGTCTAGAATCAAAAAAAGTAAAATCGAGTTTTTGAATATGCTCATAAAGTTCTTGGCGAATTTCCATAATCATTTTGTTGCTGATTTTTGACATCAAAAACATTCTAAGTTTTACCGCAAGAACCATAATTCCGTTTATCAAAATTGCAAATGCAATCAGTTTAAAAAGCCCTTCCCAATCTGCGTTTGCAATGTTTACATCAAGTGCGCGTTCTATAATCAGCGGATTTAAAATGCTCACAAAAACTCCGTAAGCCATAAGAAGCAAAACCGCAACGATATTTTTTTTGTACGGCAACATATACGAAAAAAGTCTAAGCATAATTTTCGTTTTGCCAATGTCGTAAGATTCTTCGTCCTCTTTATATGAATTGTAAGCCATAAATTATTCCTGCGTCAAAAGCTTTTCTGCAAATTCTCCGTATTGAGAAATCCAAGTTTGATAGTACAATTTTTTTAGTTTTAAAAGTTCTTCGTGAGTTCCGCGTTCCGCGATTTTTCCGTCGCGCAAAACAATAATTTGGTCGGCTTTTCTTACCGAAGAAATTCTATGCGCGATGATGATTTTTGTCACTCCCTCAATTTCTTGTATTGTGCGCTGAAGTTTTTGTTCTGTTTCCATATCCAATGCCGAAGTCGAATCGTCAAAAACCAGAATCGGAGTGTTTTTTGCAAGAGCACGCGCTATTGTCAACCGCTGTTTTTGTCCGCCACTTAAACCCACGCCACGCTCGCCAATAATGGTGTCTAACTTTTCGGGCAAATCTTTTACAAACTTCGCTTCCGCTTGTGCTAAAGCACGAGTTACATTTTCCGCATTTAAAACGGTTTTTTTCCCAAAGCGAATATTTTCATCAACAGTGCTGCTAAACAAAAAAACTTCTTGGCTAACGGTTGCAATATTTTTTCTAACTTGCTCGGTGGTAAGGCACCTAATGTCAAAGCCGTCAATCAAAATGCTTCCAGAAGAAACATCGTACATTCGCGAAAGCAAATTTATTATTGAAGTTTTTCCGCTGCCTGTAGCTCCCATAATTCCGAGCGTTTCGCCGTGTTTTATGCTAAAAGAAATGTCTTGTAAAATTAGGCTTCCGTTGTTTTCAAAACTGACATTTTTAAAATCGATGTCGCCATTGATTTTTGAAAGCGTAATTGCGTCTGGCGCATTTTTAATTTGCGGCTCTTCGGCAAAGTATTCCTTGATTCTCCTGTAAGCTGCCCTTCCGTTTCCAGCTTCGTTCATAAGCCAACCGAGCATTTCCATTGGCCAAGTCATATTCATTGAATATTGAATAAACGCGCTCAATTCGCCAAGCGTAAATGTTCCGTGAATAACAAAATATCCGCCGTGCAACAAAACAATCAGCGGCAAAAGAACAGTAATCACTTGAAACATCGGATAATATTTTACAAAAACGCGCGACTGTTTTACATTTAGTTCGTAAAACTTTTTGTTGTGCTTGTGGAATTTGCTGATTTCAAATTGTTCACGCGCAAAAGCTTTTACGGTTCTAACGCCCGCAAGATTTTCTGAAGCGCAATCGTTCAATTCTGATTTTTCTTCATCGATTTCTTCGTAAACACAACTCAATCGTTTTTCCATAAGAACGGCAATGAATCCCGAACCACACATTAGCACTGCGGGAATGATTGCGAGTTTCCAATTCATACTAAACATACAGTACAAAATGATTCCCGCGTGTAAACTCACTTCAATTAAAAGTTGCGTTACATAGCCCAAACTTCCCCACAAAGAATCTATGTCATCTTTTACACGCGACATTATTTCGCCCGCGTTGTTTTTGTCGAAAAAATTTGCGGAAAGTGTTTGCAAATGCCTGAACAATTCGCCCCGCACGTTTGTGGCAATTTTTGAACATGCCGCGTCAAAAGTCATTTGTTCAATGTAAACAAAAATTGCTCGTCCCACACCGACCAAAAGATAGCCGAGCAAAAGTTTAGAAAGCAATTCCAGTTTTTCGCCGAGAATTACGTTGTCAACAAGGCTGCGGGTAATTTGCGGTGTAAACATATCAAGCACCACGTAAACAATGATGCTGAAAATTCCCAAAACATAAATAGGAATATTGCGTTTAATGTAAAATGATAAATGTTTCATAAAAAATAAAAACTGAAAAAAAAATGGAGTTGCCTAAGCGAACAAGCACCTCATTCCGAAGAACAAAAATTCGAAAAGCGATTTTGTACAATTAAATATTCATGATAAAAAAATGCTAATAAGTTTTTTTTATTTTGTCAAGGTTGCAATTTTTTTGTCTTGAAAACATTTATTTTCTTCAATATACTAACACAAAAGAAAAGCAAGGCGGACTATATGGCAAAAACTGTTGACGATAAAAAAATCATTTATTCAATGGAAAGAGTTTCTCGCGCGTATGGAACAAAAGTTGTTCTAAAAGACATTAGCATTTCATATTACTACGGCGCAAAAATCGGCGTGATTGGCGAAAACGGCGCGGGCAAATCTTCGCTCTTTAAAATTTTTGCGGGACTTGACCATGACTACACTGGCGAAACACATTTGAGCGAAGGCTACAGCATTGGCTATCTTGAGCAGGAGCCACAATTGGAATCGGGCAAGACGGTTATGGAAATTGTAAAAGAAGGCGTAAAACCGATTACCGATTTGCTTTCTGAATTTGATGCGGTGAACGAAGCCTTTGGCGAAAGTGATGCGGATTTTGACAAACTCTGTGCGCGTCAAGCTGAGTTGCAAGAAAAACTCGATGCCGCAGATGCGTGGAATCTGGAATCAAACCTTGAACTTGCTATGGACGCTCTGCGTTGTCCGCCCGCCGACCAAATTGTTGACGTGTTGAGCGGAGGTGAGCGGAGGCGCGTTGCGTTGTGCCGACTTTTATTGCAGCAGCCTGACATTTTGCTTTTGGACGAGCCAACAAACCATTTGGATGCGGAAACAGTCGCGTGGCTAGAACGACATCTTCAAAATTATGCGGGAACAATTATTGCAATTACGCACGACCGCTATTTTTTGGATAATGTCGCTGGCTGGATTTTAGAAATGGACAGGGGCGAAGGCTATCCGTTTAAGGGAAATTATTCCGCTTGGCTTGAGGCAAAACAAAAACGCCTTGCGCTTGAAGAAAAACAGGCAAGCGTTCGACAAAAACAAATGCAAGAAGAACTTGCGTGGATTCACGCGGGGGCAAAAGGCAGACAAGCGAAGCACAAGGAACACATCACTCGCTATGAACAACTTCTTGCCGAAGAAAGTAAGCGCGTTCAATTAAAGGACAGTCAAATTTCTATTCCCGCAGGTCCGCGTCTTGGAAATCTTGTACTCGATGCTGAAAATCTAACAAAGTCATTCGATGAAAAAGTTTTGTTTGAAAATTTAAGTTTCCACATTCCCGCTGGAGCCGTTGTTGGAATTGTAGGTCCAAATGGTGCAGGAAAAACGACTTTGTTCAAAATGATTGCTTCAAGCGCAGGACAAAAAGTTCAAATGCCCGATGGTTCACAAGGATTCGAAAATCCAGATTCAGGAAAAATAAAAGTCGGAGAAACCGTCAAATTGGTGTATGTAGATCAAATGCGGAGCAAACTTGACCCAAACAAAACAATCTACGAAATGCTTTCTGGCGGTTCTGACCTTATCAAACTTGGTGCTGTTGACGAAAAAGGTCGCCCCGTAAACGGCGCAGTTCGCGAAATTAACGCACACGCCTATTGCTCATGGTTTAATTTTTCTAGCGCGGAACAAAACAAAAAAATCAGCGTTTTAAGCGGCGGAGAAAAAAATCGACTCAACATGGGAATGATGTTTAAAGAAGCGGGAAATGTGCTTTTGTTAGACGAGCCGACAAACGACCTTGACATTACAACAACGCGCAGCCTTGAAGAAGCAATCAACGATTTTGCGGGCGTAGTCCTTGTAATCAGCCACGACCGCTACTTTTTAGACCGCATTTGCACTCACATTTTGGCATTTGAAAATAATTCCGAAGTCAAATGGTTTGAAGGCAGTTGGAGCGATTACGAAGAATGGCGACGAAAAGTTTTGGGAATCAACGATGACC